>JBIKYW010000319.1:0-4408 GCA_044355055.1 Planctomycetota bacterium
CGGCTTCCAGTTCCGCGGGGTAGGTCCGATGGACCCGCTCTCGCAGGAGCCGCGCGGCGGCGAGACGCAGCTCTTCGGCACGTTCGAGTGGTTCTATCCGCTGCACTCGACGACGCAGCCCGGGACGTACCGCAAGCTCGAAGTGCTTCGCGGCGGTGTTTTCTTCGACTACGGCCTGCTCGATCCCGAGTCGTGGAGCCTCGACTTTGGCGAGCTGCGCACGTCCGCTGGCTTCACCTTGGGCCTCACCTATCCGCTGCCGATCACGCTCAACTTCGGGTATCCGATACGGCAGTTCGACGGCGACAACCGCCAGACCTTCTCGTTCACGATGGGCACGCGCTGAGGCGCGGGCGGTCCGCGCTGCGGCCGCGTTTGACAGCGCCGACGCCGTCCAGTACACCCTTGCGCGTTCGGACGCTTCGCTACGAAGTGCTCCGCGGGTTTGTTCGCACCGTAGAACACCTGAGGGGTCCCGCTTGGGACCCGAGAACGCCGATGCCCCACCGTACCCTGAGAGAGCTTGCCGCGCTGTGCGGCGCGTCGCTGGAAGGCGACCCCGACATGCTCGTGCGCGGCCCCGCGGCCTTGACCGAGGCCGAGCCCGACGAAATCAGCTTCTTTGGCCACGTGCGCTATGCGCGCGAGTTGGCTGCGACGCGAGCCCGTGCGCTCGTCGTGCCGCGCAGCCTGGCTGTGCCGCGCGAGGGCGTGGCGCTCTTGCGCTGCGACGACGCGAACCGAGCGTTCGAGCGAATCCTCGAGGTTTTCGAGCGTCTGCCTCGGCGCCCGACCGCGGGCGTGCATCCGAGCGCGGTGATCGGTGCCGGTGTGCAGCTCGGCGCGGACGTGGCGATCGGCGCCAACTGCGTCATCGGCGACGGCGTCGTGCTCGGCGCGCGCGTTGCGTTGCATCCCGGCGTCGTGCTCTCGCGCAACGTACACGTGGGGGAGGACAGCGAGCTGCGCTCGTGCGTCGTCGCCTACGACGGTATCTCCATCGGCGCGCGGTGCCTGATCCACGCGGGAACCGTGCTGGGATCCGACGGGTTCGGATTCGATCCGGTCGTCGGCCCCCGCGGATTCGAAGGCTGGAACAAGGCGCCGCACGCGGGAACGGTCGTCATCGAAGACGACGTCGAGATCGGCGCGAATTGCGCGATCGACCGCGGTCGCTTCAGCGCGACGCGCATCGGGCGCGGCGCGAAGCTCGACAATCTCGTCCACGTCGCGCACAACGTGCAGGTCGGCGAGGGCGCGCTGCTCATCGCGCAGGTCGGCGTGGCGGGCTCGACCCGCATCGGGCGCGGCGCGATTCTGGCAGGAAAAGCAGGCATTTCGACGCACCTCACGATCGGGGACGGCGCACGCATCGGCCCCGCGAGCTCGGTCTTCGAGGACGTCCCTCCCGGTGCGGACTACATGGGCTGGTGGGCCCGGCCGAAGGGCGAGTACATGCGGACGCTCGCGCTCGAGCGCAAGCTCGGCGAGATGGCGGAGCGCCTCAAGAAGCTCGAACGCGCGAACCAAGCACGAGGTGAAGCATGAGTCGGTTGCAGCGAACTCTCCGGGCCCCCGTCGAGTTCTCCGGCGTAGGCCTGCACTCCGGTCAGGTCGTCCACGCCCGTGTGCTCCCGGCGCCGCAGGGCACGGGCATCGAGTTCGTGCGCACGGACGTGCCCGACGCACAGCCGATTCCCGCTCTCGTGCAATACCGCGTGCAGGCGGACCTGCGCACGCGGCTCAAGCGCGGCAACTCCGAGGTCGAGACCGTCGAGCACCTGCTCGCCGTTTGCTCGGGGCTCGGCGTCGACAACCTGCGCATCGAGATGGACGGCCCCGAGATGCCGGGCATGGACGGCAGCTCGCGCATGTTCCTCGAGCTTTTCCAGCAGGTCGGCACGGTCGAGCAGCGCGCCGAGGCGCGCACGTTCCGGCTCGACGAGCCGATCTACGTGCGCGAGAAATCCGCCACGCTCGTCGCTCTCCCGAGCGAGCAGCCGGGCCTGACGCTGCAGTACATCGCGTCGTTCGACGATCCCGGCGTGCAGGGAGGCTCCTTTCAGCTCGACCTCACGCCGGAGAGCTTTGCCAAGGAGATCGCTTCGGCGCGCACGTTCTGCCTCGCTTCGGAGGTCGAGAAGCTCAAGGCCGCGGGCTTCGGGAAGGGCGCGACGCGCGAGAACACCGTCGTGCTCGGCGATCCTTCGACGCAGATGCGGATGCCTTCCGAGCCGGTGCGGCACAAGATGCTCGACCTGCTCGGAGATCTCTCGCTGCTCGGCGCGGACCTCCACGCGCATGTGATCGCGACGCGCTCGGGCCATGCGACCAATGCCGAGCTCGTGCGACGTCTGATCGACTTGATGCAGGAGAAGGAGACCGGCGGCCTGATCCAGCGCGAGAGCGGACTGGACATCCGCGAGGTGATGAAGCTCCTGCCGCACCGCTATCCCTTCCTGATGATCGATCGCGTGATCGAGATCGACGGATATCAGCGCGCGGTCGGCATCAAGAACGTCTCGATCAACGAGCCGTTCTTTCAAGGTCACTTCCCCAACCACCCCGTGATGCCGGGGGTTCTGCAGCTCGAAGCGATGGCCCAGCTCGCGGGCGTGCTCTTGCTCCGCAAGCTCGAATTCACTGGGAAAATCGCGGTCCTGTGGTCGATCGACAAGGTCAAGCTGCGCGGCGCGGTGGTCCCCGGTGATCAGCTGCGCATCGAGGTCGAGACGCTGCGCATGAAGGGCGAGATGGGGCAAGTCAAGGGCACCGGCAGCGTTGCCGGTCGCGTCGTCTGCGAAGCGAACCTGATGTTCACGATGTTGGAGAGCTGAGCATGGCGACCCAGATCCATCCCACGGCGGTCGTCAGTCCGCAGGCCGAGCTCGGGCTCGACGTCGTCATCGGTCCCTACTCGATCATCGGCCCGCACGCGCGCATCGGCGATCGCACACAGATCGGTCCGCACGTCGTGATCGACGGCGTGACGCGCATCGGCTCCGACAACTTGATCGTCGGTCAAGCGAACCTCGGAGGCCCGCCGCAGGACCTCTCGCACCGCGGCGAGCCGACGTGGCTCGAGATCGGCGACGGAAACACCGTCCGCGAATTCGTCACGATCAACTGCGGCACCGTGAAGGGCGGCGGACTGACCAAGATCGGCTCGGGCTGCCTCCTGATGGCGTGCTGCCACGTCGCGCACGACTGCGAGGTGGGGGACCGCGTGATCCTCGCCAACGGCGTGCTGCTCGCCGGCCACGTCCGCGTCGGTGAAGGCGCGAACATCGGCGGCGCGGCGGCTGCGAACCAGTTCGTGTCGATCGGCCGCTACGCCTACATCGGCGGCATGACGCGCGTCCCGCAGGACGTGCCGCCTTTCATGTTGCTCGAAGGGCATCAGG
Organism: Planctomycetota bacterium; assembly: GCA_044355055.1. Lineage (GTDB taxonomy): Bacteria > Planctomycetota > UBA1135 > UBA1135 > F1-120-MAGs118. Next base: position 3,405 of record JBIKYW010000319.1, read on the forward strand.
CGCGCGTGCGGCAGGTCAATGTCGTCGGGCTCACGCGCGCTGGCTTCAGCGAGGCGCAGATCGAGGCCATTCAGGCTGCTTTCCGGCTGATCTATCGCTCGGGACAGCCGCAGCGCCAGAGCGTCGAAGCGCTGCGGGCTTCCGCGCAAATCTCCGCCGAGGTGCTCGAACTTTGCGCCGCGCTCGACGAGCAGTCGCGGGGGCTCAAGGGGCGCTATCGCGAGAGCCTGCGCGAGCAGTTCACCCAGCTCGGCCGCGAGCGCATCCTCGGGGGTGCCCATGCAGGCCGCTGAGCGAATGCGAGTCGTCGTAGTCGGGGTCGGGCACCTCGGCACGTTCCACGCCAAGATCCTCGCGCAGCGTCCTGACGTCGAGCTCGCGGCGGTGCTCGACGCGAGCGCCGAGCGCGCGAACAAGCTGGCCTCCGAGCTCGGCTGCCCTGCGCGAGTCCTCGCGGGCGGGGATCTCCTCGCCGCAGTCCCAGCGGGCACGCGCGCGGCCGTGATCGCCGTGCCGACGGTTTTCCACGCACAGGTGGCCGTGCCGTTGCTCGAGCGCGGCATCGCCTGTCTCGTCGAGAAGCCGCTCGCGCACGATCTCGCCTCCGCGCGCGCCATTCTCGAGGCCGCACGCCGCGGCGGAGCGACGCTCACGGTCGGCCACGTCGAGCGCTTCCAGCCCGGAATGCGCAAGGTGCGCGAGCTCGGCATCGTGCCGCGCTTCATCGAGTGCCAGCGACTCGCGCCCTTCAGCTTTCGCTCGACGGACATCGGCGTCGTGCACGACCTGATGATCCACGACCTCGACCTCGTGCGCTTTCTCGTCGGCTCGGTCGTCGTGAGCGTCGATTGCGCCGGTGGAGCGATCCTGACCGACCACGAGGACATGGCCAGCGTGCGCCTCGTCTTCGAAAACGGCGCACGCGCCAACGTCACGGCGAGCCGCGCGTCGCTCCAGCCGACACGGCGGCTGCGGATGTTCTCGTCGTCCGCGTACGTGAGCCT
>JBIKYW010000321.1:0-4402 GCA_044355055.1 Planctomycetota bacterium
CCACGCGGTCGCCCTGCTCGCTCGGCTCGACCACGCGAGAGATCGGCAGGGGCACAGCGTCGTCGAGCACACTCTCGAACGGTCCGTTGGGCGTGGATTCGGGCGTCGGCGCCGGGCGCGACTGCGGACCGAAGGACGTCGGCGTCCCTTGCAAGGCCAACGAAGCAGGCGCAAGGAGACAGGATGCGGCGACGCAGCGATAGAAACGGTGCTTCACGGGATGAGCTCCTTCCGGTGGCGAGACGCTGGGGCGCAGCGGCCCCTCGCTAGTGAGTCAAGCTAGCGCAGCGGACGAATCCGTGGGGTGCGAAGTTCCGCACCTCGTCCGGATTTCAGCAGCTCTTGTCGTGCGCTTGTCCGACTCGGCCCGGTCCCGAACGAGATCGCCGCGGGGTTGTTCGCGCGTTCGTCCTTTGACGCCGCGCGGCACCCGCCCGTAGCCTTGCAGCCGCCGGTGTGGCTCTGCCGCGCGGGCCTCTCCCCCACGTCTCGAGGTTCCCTCCATGCGCTCTCGTCTCTCCCTTGCCGTGCTCGCGCTCGGCATGCTCAGCATCGTTCCGCGCGCCTCCGCGCAGGACCTGCCCTGCGGCTCCGACGTCGGCTCGCGTCGACTTCCGCCCACCGCGCGCGCGAACGCTGCGTTCCTCGGGAGCGGAGCGACCTCGTCGCCCTTCACACCGCCTGTGGCGAGCGACATCCAGTTCGTCGTGAACTCGGGGTCTGGCCTCGACACGGGCTGTACGTTCCGCTCGGGTGGTCCGCTCCTGATCGACGTCCCGATCGACCGCTACCTCGGGCCCGTCGATGCGCAGGGGTTCCTGATCGACGCGACCTCCCTGCGCAACGCAGGTCTGCTCTCCGAGTTCGCCACGCTGATCCTGCCGGTGTTCGACATCGACAACTTGGCCGACGTCAAGCCGCCCGACCAGCCCGAGATCGACCGCGTCTCGTTCAACGACGCGGAAGTCGGATTCCTCTCGGGCTTGAACGGAGAGTGGAAGCTCAACTCGTTCCAGATCCCGATCGAGCGCCTCAAGTTTCCCGCCGCGCCCGGAGTCGGCGGCGCGCGGCCCACACCGGCGCTCAATCGCATTCGCATCGACATCGACGTCGGCAACGCTCCGTCGGGCAACGAGCTGTGGTGCATGTCCGCGGACTGGGTGGCGATCTCCTTCAAGGCCATCTCGCCGGTGATCCTGATCCACGGAAACAACAGCAACGGCGGATTCTGGGATCGCCAGGGATTCACCGCGCAGCTCGCGCAGAGCCTGATCCCGTTCGACAACTCGATCTCGATGCAGACGTCGTCTGTCGCGACCAACTCGCTGCGCCTCTTCGGTCGCCTGCGCGACATCGCCGCGGGTTTCGGCGTCGACAGCGTGCACCTCGTGTGCCACTCCAAGGGCGGCCTCGACACGCGCGCCTACCTGCAGAACTTCCACTTCGGGGAGCCGTTCCGCGTGCTCTCGGTCTCGACCTGCTCGTCGCCGCACAACGGCAGCGCGGGTGCGGACCTCTTGGTGGCTCAGGCGGTCGAGGCCCAGCGCGCCGACGAGGTCGAGTTCTCGGGCTTCCCGACGTTCACTCAGACGCTGGTCCGCGTCCTCGGAGTCGATGCGGGCACTCCCAACCTGACCACGCGCTTCGCGGCGCAGTTCAACGCCCAAAACGTGCCTGCCCTGCCGTCCGACATCGTCTTCAACACCGTCGGAGGCGACGCGGACACGAACAACTCGCTCTCGATCGACACGGAGGCCGAGATCGCGGCGCTGCGCCCCGAGAGCGAATCGCTGGAAAGCAAGCCGACCTTCCTCGCGACGGCCGTGGTGAACCGGATCTACCAGATCCTTCGCACCACGAGCACCGTGGAGGTGCGCTACCGCACGGACACCGGTTTCTTCGGTGGCACCACGCTCGTCGCGGAGATCGTCAACGTGCCGACCGTTGCCCCGGTCGGAAACGACACCTTGGTCACGATCCCGAGCGCGATGGGAGCCGGAACTCTCGCGAGCCGCGTGACGAACACCGCGGTCTTCACCGGCGCCAATGGCCGCAACCACTCGAACATCGCCAACGGCGGCGTGGCCGCCACGATCTTGCCGTGGATCCTGCAGGTCGAGCGCCAGAACGGGGACCTCAAGTGATGTCGCCCAAGTCCATCCGAGCCAACGCCATGAAGTCCGCCCTCTCAGGCATCGCACTCGCCACCCTCTCGCTCGGCACCTCGGCCCGCGCGCAGGGCACTCCGCCGACACTGCAGCTCGGCTTGCAGAACCAGCTCGTCGCCGTCGATCGGCTCGCGCCGGGCTCGACGACCGCGACGGCGGTGTTCCCCGTCGACACGCTCGGCACAGAGCTGGTCCTCGACATCAACGCGACCATCGCGAACCTGCAGACCTCGATCTCCGGCCCGGGCGGCCAGACGATCACGCCCGCCAACGTCGGCACGTTCGGCGGTAGCTTCTCGACGTTCGAAGGAGCGCTCACCGCCGACGATCCGGGCGTCTCGCCCCTCGCGCGCCCGGGCTTCCACTATCTCTACGTGTTCGTGGCGCCAGCCGCGGGATCGTACACGGTCCACTTCGACGCGGGTGCCGGGCTCGCGGAGGAGAGCGCGGTGCTCTCGACCCTGATCTCGACGAGCCCTCTCGGCGCCGCACTCTTCACGACGACCGACACGGTCGTGCTTGGAAATCCGGTGGTGCTCGGCTACGCGCTCTTCAACGGTGCGAGCGCGGTCGGCGGGGCGACGGTGACGGCGAACTTGCTCTCCGACAGCGGAGAGAGCGCGACCGTGACGCTGCTCGACAACGGTGCGGGCGCGGATACGGCCGCGGGCGACGGAATCTACTCCGGTAGCTACGTCCCGCTCGCCGCCGGGACGTTCGGCGTGAGCGTCGTCGCCACGGGCTCGACCCCTCAGACGGGGAGCTTCACGCGCGGCGGCGGCACGTCCTTCCTCGCGGTCCCCCCGAGCGCGCTCATCGCGGGCTCGTTCACCGATGCCGGTGTCGACACCAACGGCAACTCGCTCTTCGATCTGCTGCGCGTTTCGGTCGGGCTCAACATCGTGAACGCGGGCACGTACATCACTCAGGTGACGCTGCGCCCCACCGGCGGCGAGCCGATCCTCGCCAGCGCTAGCGGGAACCTGTCCGTCGGCGCGACTTCGGTCGCGATCGACTTCCCCGCACTCGCGTTCGTGACCGAGGGGCTCGGGGGACCGTACGCAGTCGAGCGCGTCGAGGTCACCTTCGTCGACCCGATCCTCGGCCCCGTGCTTGCGGACAACGCCAACGATCTCGGCAACACGCAGGCCTACACGCTGACGCAGTTCGAACGCGAGGCGATCCTGCTGACGGGCACGATCGACGACGAGGGCTTCGACGACAACGGGAACAGCCAGTTCGACCGCTTCCTCGTGCGCGTCGGAGTCGACCTGCTCGACGCGGGCTTCTACAGCTGGTCGTACAAGCTCGCCCGTGCGAGCGGTGAGGAGATCGTGTTCGCCGCGGACTCCGCCAGCCTCTCTGCGGGGACGCAGCTCCTCGAGCTCGAGTTCGATGGCCTCGCGATCGGTCAGTCGGGGGCCAACGGTCCCTTCCGCATCACCGACCTCCTGATCGAGGGCCCGGGCGGCACGAACCTCGTGCGCACCGAGGTCGGACAGACCGGCGCGTACACTTCGGCGCAGTTCGAGGGCGGGTCGAATCCCACCGCGGCGCCGGTGATCGACATCGGTGCGGCTTGCGGCAGCGAGTTCGTCGTGACCTTCTCCAACGAGCTCGTGATCAACGTCCAAGTCACCGACGCCGACGTCGGCGACGACATTCGGCTCTCGATCACCGGGCTGCCCGCGGGCGCGACGATCACTCCGAACGTCCTCACGCCGGGCAATCCCGTGACGGCGACAATCCGCTGGAAGCCGAGTTCGGTCGCCACGGCCAACGTCACGATCACCGCCACCGACTCGCAGGATCTCTCGAGCACCTGCACTTTCTCGCTGCGCGCGAAGGGCGAAAACTGCAACTGCCGCGTCGAGCCGGGCTCGGCAGGTGAGCCTTGGCAGCTGCCCATAGCGCTGCTCGTGCTCGTGGCCCTCGGCGTGCTTGCGCGCCGCACGATGCGCGTTGGCTAGCTCCCGCGCTCGGAATCGCCTGGAGTTCGTCGCCGCGGCCCTCGTGGTCGCGGCGACGCTTCGTTTCACGCCGAGCTGGTGGGTCCCAATCGCGATCCTCTGGCCGCTCGCGCTGTCGCTCCTGCGAGGCGAACGGCTCTCCACGCTCGTCGGGGCGCTCGAGCCGCTGCGCGCGCTGCGCCATGCGGCTCTCGTTCTCGCGTGCACGCTGCCGATCTGGGGACTCGGTGCGGTGATCGCGCTGCGCGTCCAAGTCGCGAGCTT
>JBIKYW010000024.1:0-14086 GCA_044355055.1 Planctomycetota bacterium
CCGCTTGGCTCCACGGCCCTGCTGCGGGTACAAAACGCGCTCCACGGATTTCAGAAAAATCTGAAATCCGTGCCCCTCGCCCCACACCCCCATGAACGACGAACTTCCGACCTCCCGGCAGCTCCCCCAGCTGCCCGGACTCGAGCCCGAGCTGGCCGCGCAGCTCCCGCAGTTCGAGCTGTTCTTCAAGACGATCGGGTTCAAGCGGGTGCACGGCCGCATCTGGGGCCTCTTGGTCTTGGGCGGGCGCGCGCTGACGGCGAAGGAGATCAGCGAGAGTCTGCACCTCTCGCAGGGCGCGACCTCGACGGCGCTCAACGAGCTCACCGAGTGGGGCGCGATCACGAGCGAGTTCGACCACGAGCGCCGCTGCCACCTGCACGCGCCCGTCTCCAACACGCTCGCCATCGCCGCGACCGTGATCCGCCGCCGCGAGCAGGTCGTGTTCCAGCAATTCAAGGTCGCGAGCCAGCGCATGCTGGCCTTCGTGCGCGACCAGCACGGCGACAAGGACCCGCGCGTGATGACGCTGCGCTCGATCATCTCCACCTGCGAGATCGCGGAGGCGGTGATGGGCCTCGTGGTCGGCGCCGTGGCCAACGCGCTCGACGACAGTCAAAGTCTGCTGCACAAGGCCGTCAGCGCGGCGCTCAAGGTCGGCGTCGTGATGCCGAGCCGCGTCCTGCTCGGCAAGAATGGGCTGAACCAGCTCGTCGCGAGCGCGCTCGAGGAACAGAACGCGAAGGCCGCGCTGCCGGGCAAGGCGACGGCGCAACCCAAGCTCGTCGGCGCGAAGAGCTCCGGCGCTCGCAAGAGCAACTCGCGGCGCAGCACGAAGGAGGCCCGTCGTGCGTGAGCTTCCGCGCGTCGTGATCACCGGGGTCGGGCTCGCGAGCCCCAACGGCGACAGCCTGCCCGAATACCGTAAAAACCTGCTCGAAGGCCGCAGCGGCGTCGTCCCCTACTCGATCCGCCACGTCGGCGACACCTTCGCCGGTGTGTGCAAGTTCGACCCGCTGCGCTACCAGACGCGCAAGGAAGCGCGCCGCGGCACACGCGCCGGAGGCATCTCGATCTGGTGCGCCAACGAGGCGCTCAAGGACTCCGGGATCGACCTCGCATCGCGCGATCGCTCGCGCGTCGGCGTCTACATCGGGATCACCGAGCACGGCAACGTGGAGACCGAGACGCAGATCCACGAAGTCGCGCAGTACAACTTCGACCTCTCGTTCTGGTCGCATCACCACAATCCGCGCACGGTTGCGAACAACCCTGCCGGCGAGGTGACTCTGAGCCTCGGCATCCCGGGTCCGGCCTACTGCCTCGGCGGCGCGTGCGCGGCCGGAAACCTCGGCCTGATCCACGGCATGCAGATGCTGCAGCTTGGGATCGTCGACCTCGCGCTCGGCGGCGGAGTGTCCGAGTCGATCCACACCTTCGGCATCTTCGCGAGCTTCCGGGCGCAAGGCGCGCTCGCGCGCCACGAAGACGCGAGCAAGGCTTCGCGTCCGTTCGACCGCGATCGCAACGGCATCGTGGTGAGCGAGGGCGGCTGCCTCTACACGCTCGAGCGGCTCGACGACGCGCTCGCGCGCGGTGCCAAGATCTACGGCGAGGTGCGCGGCTACTTCGTGAACTCGGACGCGAGCGACTTCGTGCTGCCGAACTCGAAGGGCCAGCAGGCGTGCATCCGCGGCGCGCTCGCCCACGCGGGCCTCGGCGCCGACGACATCGACATCGTCAACACGCACGCCACGAGCACCAAGCAAGGTGACGAGGTCGAGTGCGAGGCGATTCGCTCAGTCTTCTCCGGCACGCACACGCGGGTCAACAACACCAAGAGCTACATCGGCCACACGATGGGCGCCGCGGGTGCGCTCGAGCTCGCAGGAAACCTGCCCTCGTTCCACGACGGACTCGTCCATCCCACGATCAACGTCGACAACCTCGACCCGGCCTGCGCGCTCGACAACCTCGTGCTGAACGAGCCCGTGCGCCCCGAGCGCCGCATCGACCGCGTCCTGAACATGTCGTTCGGGATGCTCGGCATCAACTCGGCGGTCATCGTCGAGCGCTATCGCAACTAGCCCCCATCTCTCCCCACGGCCCTGCCATGACTCGCGACGAAATCGTCATCGCCATCAAGGACATCATCGCCACCATCGCGCCCGACGAAGAGGTCTCGAACCTCGCGATGGACGTGCGGTTGCGCGACCAGATCGAGCTCGACTCGATGGACTTCCTCGACATCGTGATGGAGCTGCGCAAGCGCTACGGCGTGCAGGTGCCCGAGGAGGACTACATGCAGCTCTCGACGCTGCAGGGTTGCGTGGACTACCTCGGGCCCAAGCTCGAGTCGAAGTCGCTCGTCCTCACCGCGCTGAAGGGCTGAGGGACTGCGTCCCGCCGACGCCCGCGACGCCGTGCACTACGACGCTCTGATCCTCGGCGCCGGCATGAGCGGGCTCGCGGCCGGAATCCGGCTCGCGCAGGCCGGCAAGCGCGTGGCGGTGCTCGAGCGCCACTACCTCTGGGGCGGACTCAACTCGTTCTACAAGCGCGCAGGGCGGCGCTTCGAGACGGGACTCCACGCGCTGACGAACTACGCGGCGAAGGGCACACCGAACGTGCCTCTCACGCGCATCCTGCGTCAACTTCGCATCCCCCACGATGCGCTGGCGCTGGCACCGCAGAGCCAGTCCGCGAGCGTGCTGCGGATCGCGAGCGGCGAGACGCTGCGACTTTCCTACTCCAACGACATCGAGCTCTTGCGCTCGGAAGTCTCGCGACTGTTCCCCGCAGAGCGCGAAGGCTTCGAGCGCATGATGGCCGCGCTTCCGGGCTACTCGAATGCGAGCGAGCAGGACTACGCGCTCGGAGCGCGCGCCAAGCTCTCCGAGTACCTGCGCGAACCGAGATTGATCGAATTGCTCGTGCTCGCGCCGCTCTTCTACGGATCGCCCACAGAAAACGACATGTCGTGGGCCGAGTACGGGGTGCTGTTCCGTTCGATCCATCTCGAGGGCATGGCACGGCCGGAGGGCGGCATCAAGGCTCTCCTCGACCTCCTGATCGAGCGCTTCGAGCAAGAAGGTGGCGAGCTGCGCATGCGCACGGGCGTCGCCGAGATCCTGCACAACGGCGGGAAGGTGCGCGGCGTGCGACTCGACGATGGAACCGAGCTCGAATGCGAGCGCGTGCTCTCCTCGGCAGGGCTCGTCGAGACCGAAACACTGTGTGGGAGGCCACGCGCGGACGGAGACGATCCGCGCATCGGGCGACTCTCGTTCGTGGAGACCTGCTGCGTTTTGGACACGGCTCCTGCCGCGCTCGGGCACGAAGACACGATCGTCTTCTACTCCGACAGCGAGCGCTTCCTGTACGAGAAGCCGAGCAAGCCTGTCGAGCCGCGTGCCGGCGTGATCACGTGTCCCTCCAACTACCACACGAGCCAAGCTCCGACGGAGCACTTCGTGCGTGTGACCTGTCCGGCGAACTACGAGCACTGGACCGGTCTCGCCGAGACGGATTACGCGAGCGAGAAGGAGCGGGCCGTCGAAGCGATGCTGGCCTGCGCGGAGACATTTTCGTTCGCGATCCGCCCGCACACCGTGTTCCGGGACTCGTTCACGCCGCGGACAATCGAGCGCTACACCGGCCACCGTGGCGGCGCCGTCTACGGCAGTCCGCGCAAGGCCCGCGACGGCCGCACCGAGCTGGCCGGTCTCGAGCTCATCGGCACCGACCAAGGCCTCGTCGGCGTCGTCGGAGCCCTGCTCTCCGGCATCACGATCGCCAATCGCTCGCTGCTCGAGCCTGCCGGAGGAACGACATGAGCGAAGAACGGCGCTACTACCGCGGCTCGACCGACGGCAAGAAGCCGCGCACGAGCGACCCGCTCGCGAAGGCGCGCGGCGAGTACGACCTGATCGTCATCGGCAGCGGACTCGCTGGAATGACCGCGGCAAACGTGCTCGGGAGTCTCGGCCACAAGGTCGCGCTGCTCGAACAGCACTACAACTTCGGCGGCATGGCCACGTGGTTCAAGCGCAGCGGCGGCCACGTGTTCGATGTCTCGCTCCACGGCTTTCCGGTCGGAATGGTGAAGACGTGTCGGCGCTACTGGAGCCCCGAGATCGCCTCGCGGATCGTGCAGCTCGACGGCATCCGCTTCGACAATCCGCAGTTCCGACTCGACACCACGTTTACGCGCGAGGACTTCACCGAGAAGCTCGTGAGCCAGTTTGGAGCGGAACGCTCGACCGTCGAGGGCTTCTTCGACTACCTGCGCGGACTGAATTACTACGACGACCCCCGCGACACGGTCGCCGACTGTTTCGAGCGGTTCTTCCCGGGCCGCAACGACATCCACCGCCTCTTGCTCGAGCCGATCGCCTACGCCAACGGCTCGACGATGGCAGATCCCGCGATCGCCTACGGCATCGTGTTCTCGAACTTCATGTCGAAAGGCGTGTACACCTTCACCGGCGGCACGGACTGGCTCGTGTCGAAGATGAAGGACGAGCTGCGTCGCAACGGAGTCGAGCTCTTCAACAACGTTCAAGTCGAGCGCATCACGGTCGAGAACGGCCGCGCGACAGGCGTGGTCGCCCACGGACGACAGCTCCGCGCTCGCGCCGTGCTCTCCAACGCCAACATCAAGCGCACGATCCTCGACCTCGTCGGTCGCGAGCACTTCGCACCGGAGTTTGCCCGCGAAGTCGAGGCCGTGAGGCTCAACAACTCGTCGACGCAGGTCTACATCGGCGTCCGCGAAGGCTGCAGTGTCCCGTGGATCACCGACCTGCTCTTCACCTCGACGCGCGAGCAGTTCGACTCTCCGGCGCTGTGCGATTTCCGCGGCCAGAGCCGCACGTTCTCCTTCTACTACCCCAAGGTCCGCCCGGGCTCCGAGCGCTTCGCGATCGTGAGCTCCACCAACGCGAACTTTGCGGACTGGGCCAAGCTCGATGACGCGACGTACGTCCAAGAGAAGGCGCGCCTGATCGAGGAGACGTTGCGCGAGCTCGAGCGCTATGTCCCCAACATCCGAGAGATCTCCGACCACATCGAAGCCGCGACGCCGCGCACGTTCGAGTTCTACACGCAGCACGTTCAGGGTGCTTCGTTCGGCACGAAGTGGGAAGGGCTGCGGCCGAGCATGGAACTCTCCAGCCACATCGAAGGCCTCTACCACTCCGGTTCGGTCGGCATCATCATGTCCGGCTGGCTCGGGGCCGCGAACTACGGCGTCATCACCGCGAACAAAGTCGATCTCTTCCTGCGTGCTGCCGCGCAAACCGCGGCCGGAGGCCGCTAGCCATGGACAACGCCGCGAACATCGACATCGCTTCGATCATCCCCCACCGCGAGCCTTTCCTGTACGTCGACCGTGTCGTCGAGCTCGCGCAGGGCCGGATCGTGACCGAGTGGGACGTGCGCGCCGACGCGCACTTCTTCCGCGGGCACTATCCGGGCCAGCCGCTCGTTCCAGGTGTGCTCATCTGCGAGAGCGCCTTCCAAGCGGGCGCGATCCTGTGCGCCGCGGACGAGCGCGACGCGATCCCCGAGGGCGCCGTGCCGGTGCTCACGCGCATCGCCGACGCCCGCTTTCGGCGTCGCGTCGGACCCGGCGAGACGCTGCGCTGCGAAGCGACCCTGGACGAGCGCGTCGGTCCCGCGCGCTACATGACCGCCAAGGTTTCCAGCGGTGGTCAGGCGGTCCTGCGGGTGCAGTTCGTGGTCGCGGTGACGGCGGGAGGCCTGTAGTGGACTTCCTCGGGCTCGCCGGCAAGCGCATCGTCGTCACCGGTGTCGCGAACAAGAAGAGCGTCGCGTGGCACATCCACAAGCAGCTGCGTGAGTGCGGCGCTGAAGTGATCCACGTCGTCCGCTCCACGGCTCGGAAGGAACAGCTCGAGAGCGCGCTCGCACCTTCGCCGGTCTACGTGTGCGACGTCGAGGATCCCAAGCAAGTCGAGCAGCTCGGCGCCTCGCTCGGGGCTCACGCACCGATCGACGGGCTAGTCCACTCGATCGCCTTCGCCAACTACTCGCGCGGTTTGCGACCGTTCGACGAGACGGAGCGTGCGGACTTTCTGCAAGCCGTCGACATCTCGTGCTACTCGCTGATCGCGCTCGCGAGGACACTCAGGCCGCACTTCGCGCACGACGCCTCCATCGTCACGATCTCGATCTCGAGCACGACGATCGCAGCGGAAAGCTACGGGTACATGGCGCCGATCAAGGCGGCGCTCGACTCGGCCGTCGTGTTCCTAGCCAAGAGCTTCTCCGCGACCAGCGCCGTCCGCGTCAACGCGGTCAAGGCCGGGCCGCTCAAGACCTCGGCCTCCGCAGGCATCCCCGGCTATCTCGACAACTACCTCTACGCCGAGGGAGCGACGCTGCGCCACGCCGCCGTGAAGACGGAAGAAGTCGCGAGCACCGCGCTGTTTCTGCTCTCCCCGCGCTCGTCGGGCATCAACGGGCAAGGCCTCGTGGTCGACGCGGGCATGGGCTTCAACTTCTTCGACGCCGAGCTCGTGCGGCGCTTCAATCGCCCTCAACCGTGAGCGCCCAAGGCCCCGTGATCGTGATCGCGCCGCTACCGAGCGTGCTGCCCCGCGGACGCGAGCGCGTCGAGCTGCAGCGCGACCATGCCCGGCGCGCCGTGCGTCGCAGCGCACAAGCGCAAAACGCGCCCCGGCTCGCGCTCCGCAAGAATGTCGACGAGGTTCCCCAGCCCGATCAGGGTTGGCACTGGTCGCTGAGCCACTCCCCCTCGCGTGTCGCGGGCGTAGTCAGTCCGTCCCGCGTGGGCGTCGATGTCGAAGAGGTTCGCGCCGTCCGCTCGGACATGATCGACCGCATCCTCGACGAGCGCGAAAAGGCACTGTTCGAAGAACGCGGCGAGGACGGATTCCTGCGGACTTGGACGGGAAAAGAGGCCCTGCTCAAGGAGTTCGGAGTTGGCCTTCAGGCGCTCTCGCGCTGCCGCATCGAGCGAGTCGACGCCGACACGCTGGAGTTGCGATTCGATGGGCAGCGTCGAGTCGTCTACCAACGCTTCTTCTCCGACCATGTCGTGTCGATCTGCTCGCAGGACTCCAGCGAGCCCCGCTATGAAGTCTGGGACGCTCCGCTCGCCCCGGGCGAGGAGCGCGCGCCGTGACCGCCACAGCAACTCGCGAGCACCTCGCGCGCAGTCGGGTGAGGCCCTTCGCCGCGGAGTATCCGTTCGAGCCGCACTTCGTCGAAGTCGACGGCGGCACCATGCACTACGTCGACGAAGGTCCGCGCGACGGCGAGGTGCTGCTGTTCCTCCACGGGAATCCGACTTGGTCGTTTCTGTGGCGCAACCTGATCCGCGCGCTGTCGCAGCGCTATCGCTGCATCGCGCCGGACCACATCGGCTGCGGGCTCTCCGACAAGCCGCAAGACTGGGGCTACCGCCTCGCCCAGCACATCGACAACGTCGCGCACCTCGTCGAGCAGCTCGGCATCCAGCGCCTCACGCTCGTCGTACACGACTGGGGCGGCGCCATCGGCTTCGGACTCGCGGAGCGCAAGCCCGCGCGCATCGCACGGGCCGTCGTGATGAACACCGCGGCGTTCACCGGCCTCCGTGCGCCGCTGCGCATCCGAGCCTGCCGCATCCCAGGCTTCGGAACGGTCGCCGTGCGTGGCTTCAACGCGTTCGCGCGAGCTGCGACATTCATGGCGACCGAGCGGGGCCTCTCGCCGCTCGCCCGCAAGGGTCTCCTCGCGCCCTACTCCAACTGGGCAGAGCGCATTGCGACCTTGCGGTTCGTTGAAGATATTCCTCTCTCCGCCGCGCATCCGTCGCACCCGACGCTCTTGCGCATCGAAGGCGGCCTGAGCGGCCTCCGCGACATCCCGATGTGCCTGATCTGGGGCGAACGGGATTGGTGCTTCACGCCGGAGTTCCGCCGCGAGTGGGAGCGCCGTTTCCCCGGGGCCGAATCTCACAAGTTCGTCCAAGCGGGACACTGGGTCACCGAGGACGCGCCCACCGAGGTCCTCGCGCTCGTCGAATCGTTCCTACGCAAGCACAGCGTCGCACCGTGAGCGAGCGCTTCAATGTTGCGCAGCTAGTTCAAGAGAGCGCTGCGCGCGCACCGAGCAGCCGCGCCCTCGTCGAGCCGCATGGCAGCAGCTGGCGACACGTCGAGTACACGGAGCTCTGGCGGCGCATCGAGCGCGAGTCCGCGGCCCTTGCCACCGCGGGGATCTCTCGCGGCGACAAAGTGTGCGTCTTCGTACGTCCCAGCATCGAGTGGGTCGTGCTCATCTATGCGCTCTTTCGCATCGGCGCGCAGCCCGTGCTCATCGACCCCGCCATGGGCCGCAAAGGCGTCCTGCGCTGCGTCGAGAGCATCGCGCCGCGCGCCTTCATCGGAGTCCCGCTCGCTTGCGCGCTGAAGCTCGCGTTTCCTCACGCGTTTCGATCCGTCGAGATCTCCATCGTATTTGGACACTTCCCGGTCGGAGGTCGCACGATTCACACTCTGCGACGCAGTGCGAGGGAGACTCCCCCAGTCGCACCGACGCTCACAGCCGAGCGTGCCGCGATTCTCTTCACCTCGGGCTCGACAGGTCCCGCGAAAGGCGTCCCCTACACGCACGGCATGTTCCGTGCGCAAGTCGCAGCGCTGCGCGAACTGTACGGCATGCAGCCCGGAGACGTAGACGTCGCATGCTTCGCCCCCTTCGCGCTCTTCGGGCCGGCGCTCGGGCTCACCACGGTCTTGCCGCAGCTCGATTTCTCCCACCCCGCTCGCGCAAATCCCGCGCTCGTCGTGCGCGCGCTCGCCGAGCACGAGGCCGTCCAGTGCTTCGGATCGCCCGCGATTTGGCGACGCGTCGCACCGTGGTGTCGCGAGCACGGCGTCACGCTCCCCCACCTCCATCGCCTGATGATCGCCGGCGCTCCGGTGCACCCGCCGCTGATCGAGCACTGCCTCGCGTTCCTTGGGGCCGAGGCGGACGTGCACACTCCCTACGGCGCCACGGAAGCGCTTCCCGTATCCAGCATGAACGGCCGAGCCGTGCTTGCGCAGCACCGCGTCCGCACCGAGTCGGGCTGGGGCAATTGCATCGGCAAGCCCGCGAGCTCGGTATCGACGCGGGTCATCCGCATCAGCGACGCTCCGATCGAGCATTTCTCCGAAGCGCTCTGCGTCGTTCCCGGGGAGCCCGGCGAGCTCCTCGTCAGCGGACCGCAGGTCACCCACGAGTACGAGCGCGAGCCCTCTCACACGGCGGCGGCCAAGATCCGCGACGGGGAGCGAATCTGGCACCGCATGGGCGACGTCGTGCGCGAAGACGAGGTCGGACGCCTGTGGTTCCAAGGCCGAAAATCGCACCGAGTGGAGACGCGTTCGGGCACCCTCTACCCTGTCGCCATCGAGAACATCTTCAACACGCACCCGAGCGTTCGACGCTCCGCGCTCGTCGGTGTCGGTGCGCGCGGAGACCAAGCGCCGTATCTCGTGGTCGAGCTCCACGATGCGAGCCAAGCATGCGAGGGACTGGCGCGGGAGATCCTCACGCACGGCCAGCGCAATCCCGCCGCGACTTCCGTCGGCGGCGTCCTTTTCCACGCGTGTTTCCCCGTCGACGTGCGCCACAACGCGAAGATCGATCGCCCCGCGCTCGCGCGCTGGGCCGCGGAAAGGCTGCGATGAGAGTCGTCGTCACGGGAGCGAGCGGATTCCTGGGCTCGCGCCTCGCCGCGGAGCTCGTCCGAGGCGGCCATGAGGTCGTCGCAGGTTCGCGCAAGAGCATCCCCGAGCTCGTGGCGCTCGGCGCGATCCACGCTCCGCTCGATCTCGGCGATCGCGAGGCACTCCGCAACGCGTTCAAGGGCGCCGACGTCGTGTTCCACGTCGCCGCGAAGACCGGCATTTGGGGCCCCGAGCGTGACTACGTCGAGAGCAATCTGATCGGCACGCAGAACGTCCTCGCAGCCTGCGAACAGCGCAAGGTCCGCAAGCTCGTCTACACCAGCTCGCCGAGCGTCGTGTTCGATGGCCGCGACCACGTCGACGCCGGCAACGACCTCCCCTATCCGCAGGACTACCTCTGCTCGTACCCGGCCACCAAGGCGCTCGCGGAGCGCGAAGTGCTCGCCGCGAATGGACGCTGGGGACTCGCGACGTGCTCCCTTCGGCCCCACCTGATCTTCGGCCCCGGCGATCCGCACCTGATTCCGCGCCTGCTCGAGCGCGCGCGCTCTGGCGAGCTCGCGCGCGTCGGGCCAGGCGACAACGTCGTGACGCTGTGCGCAGTCGAAACCGCAGTGGCAGCGCACATCGCCGCGGCCAAGCACCTCGCGCCCGACGCAGCCCACGCCGGCCGCGCGTATTTCATCGGTCAGGAACGTCCGGTGCGGCTGTGGGACTGGATCGACCGCCTCCTGCGTGAGCTCGGCATTCCGCCCATAAAGCGTCGCGTTCCGTTCGGTCTCGCCTACTCCGTTGGAACGCTGTGCGAAGGCTTGTGGACGCTCTCGAGGCGGAAGAGCGAGCCACCGATGACGCGCTTTGTAGCACTGCAGCTAGCGCGCTCCCACTCGTACTCGATGGAGCCCGCTCGGCGCGACTTCGGCTTCCGCGAGCCGCTCTCCATCGACGAAGCCACGCGACGGTTGATCGAATCCTTGCGCTCCTAGGATTCCGACGTCCATCGGATCCGCCCCTGATCGATAGCGCTCTTGCGCGCGTCCCTGCGACCTGAAAAGCTAACGGTCTCGGAGGGCAACGCCGTGGAGAAACTCGGGCAGTTCTTGACGCACCCGCTCATGTGGGTCTTCGCGGTCTATCTCGGCTGCGGACTGTTCGTCCACTTCCGCGGCAAGGTGCGCATGCGCCTCGAGCGCCAACTCACGGAGCACTCCGGCCTTTTTGCGCCCCTCAACACGATCTTCTACCTGTTCTCTGCGGTGCCCAAGGATCCGTTCTTGCCGCCGAGCCGCTTTCCGCAGCTCGCCAAGCTGCGCGAGAACTGGAAGACGATCCGTGATGAGGCCGTCGCGGTCTACAGTGAAGGCAAGATCGACTACAACGCCGATCAGCAAGACCTAGCCTTCGTCTCGTTCAAGAAGCTCGGCTGGAAGCGCTTCCACATGAAGTGGTACGGAGATTTCCTGCCGTCGGCGCTCGAACGCTGCCCGAAGACGGTCGAACTCCTGCGCTCGATCCCCGATTTGAACGCTGCAGCATTCACGCTGCTTCCACCGGGAGCCAAGCTCGGCCGACATCGCGATCCGTTCGCGAGTTCTCTGCGTTACCACCTCGGCCTACTCTGCCCTCGGAAGGAAGGCTGCCGCATCTGGGTCGACGGAGTCGAATACGCTTGGAAAGATGGAGAAGACTGCGTCTTCGATGAGACATACATCCACTGGGCAGCGAACGCAACGGACGAGCCCCGTCTCATTCTGTTCGTAGATTTCACTCGGCCCCTGCACACGCCTGTGGTGCGTTGGCTCAACGACATGCTCATTCGCTACGGATACGGGATCACTGCAAGCCACAACGATAAGAACGAAAAGCGTGGTCTGCTCAACTACATCACGCCGGTCTTCTTCCATCTCAAGTCGTTCTTTCGCAGTCTCAAGTCCCGCATGAATCGCAAGCTCTACTACACCTGCAAGTACGCGCTGCTTGCGCTCGTGCTGTGGGGACTCGTGCACCTGACGATCGGTCGGCCCTGATAGAGTGAGCGAAGACTCGAAAGACAACGACGGATGGGCGTGGCTTCGATCTCTGCTGCTTGGTTGTTGGTTGCAATTGCCCCACAGGAGACGTCCAAGGCGCATCTGGGCGAGCTGCAAGCTGGCGTGAACAGCGCGATCGACCGAGGCGTGGAGCGGTTGCTCGCGCTCCAGAATCGCGACGGCTCGTGGGGCTGCGACTTGCTCGAGCCTGTCGCCCACTTCGACCGTCGCAACGGCGAGACGGGGCTCGTCGTCTACACGCTGCGCAAGTGCCGCGTGAGCGCGGATCACCCAGCGCTGCAGCGCGCCGCGCTCTTTCTGGAGGGCGGCTTCCCGACGCACAACTACTCGATCTCGACGCAGCTGCTGGCGCTCGACGCGCTGGGGGCGGAGGAGCGTTGGAAGGAGCGGATCGAGCGCCTGACGGACGCGCTGCTCGCCAACCGCATCAAGAATGAGGGTTCGTGGGGCTATCCCGCGCACCCCAGCGTCTACATCGACCTCTCGAACACGCAGTACGCCGCGCTGGGCCTGCGCGCCGCCGCGCACAGCGGCGTGAAGATCCCAAAGGACGTCTGGATCGAGCTCGTCGACGGGGTGCTCAAGTACCAACAGGAACCCATCGAAGTGGAAGCGCGCGCCGAGACCGGCAAGTCTTCGACGGGCAAGCGCGAGGTCGCGGGCTTTGGCTACCTGCACGGCGAGCGCGAGTCCCCGACGGCCTCCATGACCGCTGCAGGCATCTCGATCCTCGGCATCGCGAAGGAGGGCCTCGGACGCGACCTGACGCCTCCGATCGCGCGCGCGGCCGAGCGCGCGCAGCGCATGGGTCTCGCGTGGCTGGAGCGCGAGTACTCCGTCGAAGGCAATCCGCGCGGCGCGGCGGCGTGGCACTATTACTGGCTGTACGGTCTCGAGCGTGTCGGCGCGTTGATGCAGCTCGAGCGCATCGGCGAGCACGACTGGTACCGCGAAGGCGCTGCGCGGCTGGTGCGCGAGCAGAAGCCCGACGGGGAGTGGCGCACCGGCGGCCCCGTCGACTGGCCTGCGGAGCCGCTGCCCACAGCCAACACGTGCTTCGCCCTGCTGTTTCTCACCAAGGCCACCGCGCCGAGCTCAGGCGGGGACGGCGGCGTGCAGGACACGTGGGCGGCCGAAGCTCCCGAGAATCCGGTGTGGATTCGCGCAGCCGGCCGCTCGCGCCACACCTGCTGGATCAGCGGTTTCGCGCCGGGAACGATCGAGGCCTACGGACACGGCGAAGGTCCAAACGCTGCGCTGCACCTCGATCGAGTCGAGTTCCTGATCGATGGCAAGGTCGTCGAGACGCGCGATCTCGACCAGCTCGTTCCGTGGAAGGGCGAGCGCTTCTCGATCCAACACAGCTTCACGTCCGACGGTCCGCACGAGCTGCGCGCGCGCGTCCACGTCGCGCTCCCGACCGAACTCGCGAGCGAGGGACACACGATCGAGGTCCTCGAATCTGCGCCGCTGCGCGTGATCGCGCGCGACGTCTTCCAGCCGTGGATGCTCGACTACGCGCGCGCGGCAGCCGAGAACAAGCTGGAACAGACCGAGGTCACCGCGCGAGCTTCCTCGCAGCACGCGAGCTCGACCCCACCGAGAGACGCGTGCGACGGCTATCAGGGCACAGCGTGGGCCTTCGCGGCCACCGACAAGGCGCCCACGCTCACACTCGAGCTCGAAAAGGCCCAGCGTGCGAAGCTCGTGCTCCTGAGCCAGCTCGACGCAAGCCGCGCCAATGCCGCTCGCTCCGCGCGGATTCGCCGCGTCGCGCTCTACCTCAACAAGGACCCCAACCCGATCGAGTTCGCGCTCGAGGGAGACGTGCTCCAGAAGCACGAGCTGGTGCTCCCCAAGCCTGCCGTCGTGCGCAGTCTGCGCATCCGCGTGCTGCAGTGGGACCCCGGTGACGTTCAGTCGATCGGCGGCTTCGCCGAGGTCGAGCTGCGCTAGCGCTCGGAAACATCGCGGGGCCCGCTTCCCCGTGAAAGGGAAGTAGGCCCCGCGGTTTTGCCCGGCGATCCGCCGCGCAGCGCTACTCGAGGCTCAAGGAGCGCGTGCTGCGCAGACGATCGAGCATGGCCTTGAACTCGGTGAAGGGCATCACTTGTTGGTCGCGCGTGCCGCGACGGCGCACCGCGACGGTGCCCTCCGCGGCCTCGCGCTCGCCCGCGATCAGCATGAACGGGATCTGGTGCTGCTGCGCGACCTTGATCTTGTTGTTCATGTGGCCGGGGGCATCCATGCAGTCGACGCGGTAGAGGTCGCCGCGCAGCTTCGCCTCGAGCTCCTTGCAGTACGCGGTGTGCTCATCCCGATTCGCGA
>JBIKYW010000322.1:0-4390 GCA_044355055.1 Planctomycetota bacterium
CCGTCCGCCGGGCCGCGAAGCGTTCCCGGGCGACGTGTTCAATCTGCACAGCCGTCTTCTCGAGCGCGCCGCGAAGCTCTCGAAGGACGCGCCGAAGATCAACCCGCGCTACAAGGCGGGCGGCGGTTCGATCACTGCGCTGCCGGTGGTCGAGACGCAGGAAGGCGACGTCTCGGCGTACATCCCGACCAACGTGATCTCGATCACCGACGGCCAGATCTTCCTCGAGTCGAACCTGTTCAACTCGGGCGTGCGCCCCGCGGTGAACGTCGGTATCTCGGTGTCGCGCGTCGGTGGCTCGGCACAGATCGGCGCGATGAAGAAGATCGCGGGCGGTCTGCGCATCAACCTCGCTCAGTACCGCGAGCTGCAGGCGTTCGCGCAGTTCGGATCGGACCTCGACAAGGCCACGCAAGCGTCGCTGACGCGCGGTGAGAAGCTCGTCGAGCTCCTGAAGCAGGGCCAGTACGTCCCGGTCCCCGTCGAGCAGCAGATCATGCTGATCCACGCCGGCACCTCGGGCGCGCTCGACGACTTCCCGACCAACAAGATCGGCGCCTTCGAGAAGACGTTCCTCAACTACATGACGGACACGCACCCCGAGGTCGGCAAGGAGATCGTCGACACCAAGGCGCTCTCCGACGCGGCCAAGGCCAAGCTCGACAAGGCGATCGCGACGGTCAAGGCGCAGCTCAAGGGCTGATCCCGTGGCATCCCTCCGCGACCTGCGCTCACGGATCAAGTCCGTGGGCAACATCAAGCAGATCACTCGCGCCATGGAAATGGTGGCGACGACGAAGCTGCGTCGGTTCCAAGATCGCGCCATTTCCTCGCGTCCCTACGCGCAGGAAATCGCCCAGCTCTTGGGCCGCATGTCCGCCGCGATGGGGGACAAGCTCGAGAGCCGTCCGGTGTTCGCGCCGGGCAGCGGCAAGGCCGTCGCCATGCTCGTCGTCGGCTCGGACCGCGGCCTGTGCGGTGCCTACAACTCGGGCCTGTTCGCCGCACTCGAACAGTGGCTCGAAGCCCACCCCGGCACCGAAGTCCACTTCTTCGTGTACGGCAAGCGCGCCTACCAGTACCTGCAGAAGCGGGGACTGCGCATCGAGCGCTACTTCGCCGAACCGCCGCTCGAGAAGATCGACTACCGCCTCGCGAAGTTCACCGCGAAGGCGCTGCTCGATGCGTTCCTCTCGGGTCAGTACCGCGAGGTGCTCGTGCACTACACCGCCTTCGAGTCGATGGCGAAGTACGTGCCGACCACGATCCCGTTCCTGCCGGTGCAGAGCGCTGAAAAGAGCGCCGAAGACAGCAACGCGAGCGACGTGATCCTCGAGCCTTCGGTCGAGGCGCTGCTCGACAAGCTCGTGCCGCGCTACCTCGAGACGCGCATCTTCAACGCGCTGCTCGAAGCCATCACCTCCGAATACGCCAGCCGTCGCATGGCGATGAAGAACGCCACCGACGCGGCGACCGACATGCAGGCCCTCTTGAAGGGGGTCTACAACCGCAAGCGCCAAGAAGGCATCACCAAGGAACTGCTCGACATCGTCGGCGGCGCGGAAGCGCTGCGCGGCAAGTAGGCCTCCACGAGACAACGCCCATGACCACTGCTACCGCCAACGCCACCGCCAACATCGGCTCCGTCGCCCAGATCTTCGGCGCCGTCGTCGACGTGCGCTTCCCCCCCGGCAAGCTGCCGGCGATCTACAGCGCGATCGAAGTCAAGGACGAGAAGGCCGGCATCCAGCTGATGCTCGAGGTCGCCCAGCACCTCGGCAACGACGTCGCCCGCTGCGTCGCCATGGCTTCGACCGACGGCTGCCGCCGCGGCATGAAGGCCATCGACACCGGCGCGCCGATCAAGGTGCCGGTCGGCGATGCCTGCAAGGGCCGCATCTTCAACCTGCTCGGTCAGGCGCTCGACGAGAGCGCGGGCCGCGGCAAGGTGAACGCGGCCGAGAGCTGGCCGATCCACCGCCCGGCGCCCTCCTTTGAGAAGCAGGAGGCCATCAGCCAAGTGTTCGAGACCGGCCTGAAGGTCGTCGACCTGCTATGCCCCTTCGCGAAGGGCGGCAAGATCGGCCTCTTCGGTGGCGCCGGGGTCGGCAAGACCGTGCTCATCCAAGAGCTGATCCGCATCACCGCCGTCGAGAAGGGCGGCTTCAGCGTGTTCTGCGGCGTCGGTGAGCGCACCCGCGAGGGCAACGACCTGTGGCTCGAGATGAGCGAGGCCACCTACAAGACGCCGGACGGCAAGCAGCAGTCGGTCATCGACAACGCCGTGCTCGTCTTCGGCCAGATGAACGAGCCGCCGGGTGCGCGTCTGCGCGTCGCGCTCTCGGGCCTCACCATGGCCGAGTACTTCCGCGACGTGCGCAAGACGGACGTGCTCTTGTTCGTCGACAACATCTTCCGCTTCGTGCAGGCGGGCTCGGAAGTGTCGGCCATGCTCGGCCGCATGCCCAGCGCCGTCGGTTACCAGCCCACGATGGCGAGCGAGATGGGTGCGCTCCAAGAGCGCATCACCTCGACGAAGGACGGCTCGGTCACGTCGATGCAGGCCGTGTACGTGCCCGCCGACGACATCACCGACCCCGCGCCGGTCGCGACCTTCGCGCACCTCGACTCGACGATCATCCTCGAGCGCAAGATCGCCGAGCTCGGCATCTTCCCCGCGGTCGACCCGCTGAAGTCGACCTCGCGCATGCTCGACCCGCAGGTCGTCGGCGAGGAGCACTACAAGGTCGCCCGCTCGGTCCAGCAGGTGCTCCAGCGCTACAACGACCTGAAGGACATCATCGCGATCCTCGGCATCGAAGAGCTCTCGGACGAAGACAAGCTCGTGGTCTCGCGCGCGCGCAAGATCCAGCGCTTCCTCTCGCAGCCGTTCTTCGTCGCCGAGCAGTTCACGGGCACGCCCGGTGTGTTCGTGTCGCGCGAGGACACGGTGCGCGGCTTCAAGGAGATCGTCGAGGGCAAGCACGACGCGCTCCCGGAATCGGCCTTCTACATGGTCGGCAACATCGACACGGCCATCGCCAAGGCCAAGAAGATGGCGAGCTGAACCGATGACCGGCGCCCTCACCCTGCGCGTCATCACGCCCGACAGCATCGTGCTCGACGTTCAAGCGAGCTCGGTGCGCCTGCCGGGAGTCGATGGCCAGATCGGAATCCTGCCGCGGCACGCCCACATGGTGGCCGCGGTGGACGTCGGCCCGCTCGCGTACAAGGAAGGCGGCGTCGAGAAGACGCTGTTTGTGTCCGAGGGCTTCGCCGAGGTCAAGGGCAACACGCTGCGCGTCGTCTGCGAGGCGGGGGAGCTGCCCGACGAGATCGACGAGAAGCGCGCCAAGGAAGCCGAAGCCCGCGCCCGTGCGCGCCTCAAGGCGCCCAAGGGCGGTGCGGAGCCGGTCGACGTCCTGCGTGCGGAGGCGGCGCTGCGCCGCGCCATCGCACGCCTGCGCGTGCACGGTCTCTACGCGCGCGAGCGCGTTCGCTCCTAGTGCGCGCCGAGAGCGCGCGTCCGCGGCCTGTCGTATCCTCTCGCCACGCGAGAGGGCGGCAGGCCGTCTCCGTTCCTGCATCTGCGCCGCGACGCCTCGCACTGTCTTTGTGAACTCCGCGCGCATCGATCGCGCCTGCTTCCGACTCCCAAGGGACTGACTCCACCATGACGCAAGCACCGAGCTGGCGACGAACCCACACCTGCGGCGAGCTCCGCCCTGTCCACGTCGGCCAGACCGTCGTGCTCAACGGCTGGGTGCAGTCGCGGCGCAACCTCGGGGGCATCTACTTCCTCGACCTGCGCGACCGCTACGGCCTGACCCAAGTGGTGATCCCCGAGGCCCTTGCCTCGGTGAAGCTCGGGCCCGAGTTCGTGCTCAGCGTGCGCGGCAAGGTCAGCGGACGCGAGGGCTCGCAGATCAACACCGAGCGCGCCACCGGCGGCGTCGAAGTCATCGCGGAGGCGATCGAGGTGCTCTCGTCGTCGCCTCCGCCTCCGATCGACCTCTCGGGCTCGACGGAGACCTCGCTCGAGACGCGCCTCAAGTATCGCTACATCGACCTGCGCCGCCCGCAGATGCAGCGCAACCTCGCGCACCGCTCGCGCTTCATCAACGCGATGCGCCGCGCCTTCGAGGCGCAGGGCTTCCTCGAGATCGAAACGCCGATCCTCACCAAGGCTACGCCCGAAGGCGCGCGCGACTTCCTCGTGCCGAGCCGCGTGCACCCCGGCGAGTTCTACGCGCTCCCGCAGTCTCCGCAGATCTTCAAGCAGATCCTGATGGTCGCGGGGCTCGACCGCTACTTCCAAGTCGCGCGCTGCTTCCGCGACGAGGATCTGCGCGCCGACCGCCAGCCCGAGTTCACGCAGCTCGACATGGAG
>JBIKYW010000323.1:0-4368 GCA_044355055.1 Planctomycetota bacterium
ACCCGCGACGCCGTTGCGAATCGGAATCGAGAGCGACTTCAAGTTCGTGGTCTTGCGCACCAAGTCAGCCTCGCCGAACGCATCGAAAAGCCGCGTCAAGCTCGGCAGGAGCTCATACGTCACTTCGCCCAGATCGAGGGTGACGTCGCCGTTCAACTTGCGCAGGTCGCCATCGAGCGGAAGTTGGAACTTCGACAGCTTGAGCGCGAGCGGCTTCGAGCCCTCGGGCTTGCTCGCGTTCACGAACAGCGGCACGAGGTTGCCGATGATGCGCTTCGAGAAGAGGGGCGAGAGCGGCAGGCTCGCGTCGATGCCTTCGTCGCCCACCGAAACCACCAGCGTTTCCTCAAGGCGCGCCACGACGCGCACCTTGGCGTTCGCACTCGCGAGCTCCGCGCGGAGTGGGTCCGTCTTGCTCGGATAGACGCCCTCGACCTTCGCGCGCACGATCGGGCCAAGAACGTCGACGAGCAAGCCATCCTGCGCCGCGAGCGCGTCGACGAGCGCCGTCGGCAGTCCTTCGAGCGTGCCGTCGACTCGCACAGGAGGCAGCGGTGCGCCCTCGCCGCGCTCGACGAACGCGCCGCAGTCGTCGATGCTCGCGCGCAGGGCGATCGTCCCCGCCTTCTCTCCGCCGAGCTTGCCGTCGATCGAAACGACCGCGGGCTTCGCGGACTCCAATGCCACCGCGAGTGCCAAGTCCCGCAGATCCACCGGAGTCCCCGCTTGTCCCTCGACAGCGGCGGGGTGCGTGTAGCGAATCGAAGGCACGGTCAGTCCGAGCTTCAGGCCCGCGCGGCGCAGAGCGCTCGCAAGGCTCGCGGGCTCGCTGCCCGCGGCGGGCATCCAAGGATCGAGCGGGAGCGACAACGACTCGATCTTGGCACCGAAGACAGGCTCGGCGACGGTGAACGCGACCGATGCACCCACGGGAAGCGAGGCTCCGACGTGCCGCTGCAACAACTCGTTCGAGAGCCGCACGCTGAGCTCCAACGGCTTCGCGCCGATCTCGACTCGTCCACCGCTCAGGCTCGCGGCGCCTTGCACTTGGACTCCGCGCATGTCCACGCGCATCGCGAGGCTGCCCTCGCCGCCGCGGCGCGACGACGACGGTTCGAGCGCGAGCTCGGCGCGCACGCTGTCTCCGGCGAGCTCGAACAGCGTCTCGCGGAACTCCGCCGGAACGAACGCCGTGAACGCACGCAGCCCTCCCACCGTGAACTTGGCCTCGGTGCGCGGCGGCACGATCGTGCTCGCGTCGATCGGATCGAGGAAGGGAGCGAGCGCGGCCACCTCCACTGAGGCGTCGACGGAGGCCGGCGTTGCCCCCGCAAGCCGCAGCGCGAGCGCGACCTTCGCGGGCGACTTCGGAGCGAGCGACGCATCGAGCGCGCACGACTGCAGTTCGAACGCAACCGACTCTCCGCCACCGCTCTGCGTGGAACGAAGACGAGGCAGCTCGACGCGCGCACGCAAGCGCGCATCCGCGAGCAACTCCTTCGCACCCACGTTGTCCTTGGGCATCACAACGTCGAGCTCTTCAACGCGCACCGCGAGGCGCTCCTCGTCGCCGAGCAACGCAACCGTGGTGCCCGCGGGCAAGCTCGGCCCGGCGTGTCGATCGAGCATGCCTTGGGTCGGACGAACGACGAGCTCGAACGGAGCCTGGGAGATTCGAATACGCTCGGAGGTGACCTCGAGACTCGTCGAGAGCGAGAGGCGCGCCGCAGAAATCTTCGCCGCAACCTGCGAATCGCCGGCCGACTTCGCACTCGCCATGGGACGCGCGGATAGCTCGACATCGAGGGTGTCGCCGAGCAGCTCCGCGACGCTCGCGCCCACGTCCGCCGGCAGGAACGGTCGGATCGCCGCGAGCCCGCGCGCCTTGACCTGCGCCTCCAGCGGTGGCGGCACTCCCTCGGCCCGGCGCGCCTTGCGCGCGAAGAGATCTTCGACCTTGGCCGTGATGCTCGCGCCGAGCGCGGCCTTCTCGAACTTCGAATCCAGCTCCAGCGTCGCCACCATGCGCTCATCGGCGCCTTGCGTCACACGCGCATCGAGCGCGAAGTCCGCCAGCGTGCCGAGCTTTCCACTGAGGGACTCGGGCCCAGCCGCCCCGTCCACGAGCGCCAGCGGAAGACGCTGTCCCTTCAGCGCGAGAGTGAGCTCGGGCAGTGTGAGCGGATCGACGATCGTGTCGAGCGCGCCCGGCTTCGGGCAGCTTGCGCTGAGCGAAAGCGAACCGGAGCGGTCGGCGCCGAGCTTGGCCTCGAAGCTCGCCGTGAGCGGCGGTTTTCCTGCTTCGTGTCCGAGGTGCAGCGCGAGCGCCATGGAGCGCAAAGCCACCGAACGCGTGGGATCCGCGAAGTCGACCGCGTCCACCTCGACGCGCGCATCCGCTTCCGTCTTTTGCAGCAGCGTCGCGACCGGTTCCTTCGCTGCGGCGAGCTCTTCGAGCGGAACGCGCAGACCCGGCCCCACGCTCACGACCACGCTCTTTCCCAGCTCGAGCGTCATGCCCTCGGGCACAAACTTCTTCGCGGCACGCGACAAAGCCCCCGCCGGCGGCGTGAAGCGGATTGTCCACGGCTCGCTCGACGGCTGGACCACCACGCCGCCGTCCATCCACGCCGTCATGTCGACCGCGAGCGTCGGCGAGTTCACGCGAACGATGGCCTCGCGGCGTCCCTTGCCGTTGGTCACATCGACGCGCAGATCGAGCGCGGCGCCTAGCAGCTCGCGCGCATCGAACTCCGGCGGCACGAACGCGGACAAGGTGCGCGACTGCAGCTGCTGTAGCGTGAGCGTCACGTCGAAGCGCGGCTCGTCGCCCTTCGCTGCCTGAATCAGCAGTGCAGGATTTCCGCCAAGGAAGCGCGCGAGATCTTCGATGCGAACCTGCGCGTTCGCGAATCCGCTCGCGCCTGCGCCGAGCTCGGTCTCGAGTTGGAGCGTCAAGGTACGCGGGCCGTTCTCTGGCTTCAGAGCGACGTCGAGCCGCAGCTTGTCCGCGGTCACGCCTTCCTTGAACGGCAGCAGCGCACCGCTCGCCTTCCAACCCTGCGTCGCGACGCGCAGCTCGAACTCGCTGCCCGCGATCGCGGCGTCGACGACCACACCACCGCTCGCCTGCGCATCGAGAATCGACTGGAGCGCGACGCGCAAGTTGGTCACGCCGAGTTCGATGCGCGGCTCATCGAGCGCCGTAAGCGCGAGTCCTTCGGGCGCGTAGGCTGCGAGCAGTCGCTCGAATCCCGCGGGCTCCGGTCGCAGCGCGACCTGCAGCGAAGCCGGCGTGTCGCGTCCGAGCACTCCGTCGACCAACGCACCGTCGAACACGACCGCGCCGCGCGGACCTTCGACGCGCAAGCCGAGCTTGCCACTCGCCAGCGTGCCCTCGCCTTGGGCTGTCACGGTGAACTGCGGCCCGAAGAGGGTCGCGAGAGTCCCCGGCTGCTGCGCGAGCGCGTCGATGAACGCGCTCGGCAGTGCGTCGAGCTTCGCATCGAGCTCGAAGCGGGCTTGGTCATTGAGCGCGGCCCCCGAGAACAGATCGTGCAGCGCGGCGACCAGCTTGATGCTCCCCGGCTGCTCGCTCACCAGCGTCCCGTTCACGTCGACGCGCAGCGGCTCACCCGGCTTCGCGCGCATCAACGCCACGAGGTTTTCCACGGCAAAGGGCCGCCCCGCGGCGCGCGTGCGCGCGTCGGACCACTGCGCCTTCGCAACTTGCACCTCGACTTCCAACTCGAGCTCGCGCAGGAGCTTGCCCAAGTCCGTGGGCTCTCCGGGCTCGCTCGGCGTCGGCTCGGGCACCTGCACGTCCGAGCGCAACGCGAGCGCGCGATCCAAGTTCGTCACACCGTCATCGTCCGCGACGAGTGCCGCCTCCGCGGTCACCGTCACCTTGCCCACGCGTGCACCGCCGCTGCGAGCGAGATCGAGCAACGACGGAAGCTCGACCGACACACGCGCAACCTCCCCGCCGTCCGGTGCGAGCAGGCGTACGTTGTCGACGCGCTGACGTGACGTCCATGCGAGCTCGAGTGCGCCGATCTCCAACCTGCCCGCGCGCTCCGAGGCGAACTTGTCGGTCACGACTCCGCCGACCATCCCTGAGAACAGCATCGGTGCGAGCGCGAGCAGCGCGAACAACCCCAGCAGCGTGAAGCCGACGACCCACGGCCAGCGGCGACGACGAACTTGTTTCGATTCCTGCGTCATGTCGAGCACCTGAGGGCGGGGGGGAATTCACCCGCCAGAGTGAACTGTGGGTCAGCGAGTCCCGTTGGCGGACTCAGTTCCAATCCGGATCCGGCGGCTCGAAGGCAAGCGAGCGAAACTCCGGTCCGAGGTCGAGAATCACGT
>JBIKYW010000025.1:0-14012 GCA_044355055.1 Planctomycetota bacterium
GCACCTGCGCTACTTCCGCGCGCAGGGCGAGCTGGATCAGGTCTACGGCAGCGTGCGCGAGGCGATCGAGTGGTGCCGCACCACGCGCCGACCTGCGTTCCTGCACCTCGAGACGACGCGCCTGTGGGGCCATGCGGGCTCGGATGTGGAGACGACGTACCACAACCTGAAAGACATCGAGGCGCTCGAAGCGCGCGATCCGCTCCTGCGCAACGCGAAGCGGCTCGTCGCGTGTGGAGTGGCGACGCCGGAGGCTCTGCGCGCGCTCGTTCGCGACACGCGCACGCGCGTGAACGCCGCCGGTGACGAGGCGACGCGGCGTCCTCGGCTCACGACGCGCGAGAGCGTTGTCGCGCCGCTGGCTCGCTGGGACGAGAGCGCCGTGCGCGCGGAGGCACGAGCGGGGTTCGACGTCGAGCAGCGCCGCGCCCACTTCGGCACGTTGCCCGAAGAGCAGGCGAGCGCCACGAAGAAGACGCTCGCTGCGCACGTGAACGCCGCGCTGCACGACGAGTTCCTGCGTCGGCCCGAGACACTCCTCTTCGGTGAAGACTCTGGCAAGAAGGGCGGCGTGTACGGAGTCACGGCCGATCTTCAGAAGCGCTTCGGGATCGCCCGCGCCTTCGACACACTGCTCGACGAGACCGCGATCCTCGGGCTCGCGCAGGGCGCCGCGCACGTCGGGCTCTTGCCGCTCCCAGAGATTCAGTACCTCGCGTACATCCACAACGCACTCGATCAGCTGCGCGGCGAGGCCTGCTCGCTTCAGTTCTTCTCGAACGGTCAGTTCGCGAACCCGATGGTGGTGCGCGTGCAAGGGCTCGCATACCAGAAGGGCTTCGGCGGGCACTTCCACAACGACAACTCGATCGGTGCGCTGCGCGATATCCCCGGCTTGATGATGGCCGTGCCTTCGCGCGGAGATGACGCAGTGCGCATGCTGCGTGGCGCGGTCGCCGCGGCGAAGGCCTGCCAGCGCGTGGTGCTCTTCCTGGAGCCCATCGCGCTCTACCACGAGCGCGACCTGCACGAAGACGGGGACAACGGCTGGCTCTTCCCGTACCCCAAGCCCGAGGAGAGCGTGCTGCTGCCCGGCGACGTCGGCGTGTACCACGAGGACGCGCGAGACGTCCTGATCGTGAGCTACGCGAACGGTCTGCGGCTCTCGCTGCGCGCCGCGAAGGTCTTGGCGGAGAAGCATGGGATCCGCGCGCGCGTGCTCGACGTGCGCTGGCTCAACCCGTTGCCCTTGGAAGCGATCGCGAAGCACGCCGAGCACTGCTCGGGCGTGCTCGTCGCCGACGAATGCCGTGCGACGGGCGGCGGGATCGCGGATGCGGTGGTCGCCGACCTCGCGGAGCGTGGCTACCGCGGCAAGCTGCGCTCGGTTCGCGCGGCCGATACCTACGTCCCGCTCGGTTCGGCGACGAGTGTGGTGCTGATGCAGGACACCGAGATCGTCGAAGCCGCGAGGAGGATGGCGTGAAGCGCATCGCGATCCTGTGCCCCGGACGGGGCTCGTACACCGAGAAGACGATGCGCACGCTGCCGGCAGGGCATCCCTGGGTGCAGCGCGCGGACGAGCTGCGCAGGGAGTACGGTCTGCCCACGCTCACCGAGCTCGACAGCGCCGAGAAATTCAGCTCTGCGCTGCACCTGCGCCCCGCCAACGTCTCGCTCTTGATTTGGCTCGTCACGATGCTCGACAGTCACGCCGCGATGGAGCAGGACGAGTGCGTCGCGATCGCGGGCAACTCGATGGGCTGGTACACGGCGCTGGCGGTCGGCGGCGCGCTCTCCTTCGACGACGGCTTTCGGCTCGTGCAGGAGATGGCGCTCTTGCAGGAGCGTCACGCCGGCGGCGGGCAGATCCTCTATCCGCTCGTCGACGACGAGTGGCGTCGCGATCCGGCCCGCGCGCAGGCGGTCGCCGCCGCGCTGGCTTCGTCGGGCGGACATGCGCTGCCCTCGATCGACCTCGGCGGATTCGCGGTGCTCGCGGGTACCGAGGAGGGGATCAAGCACCTTCTCGCGCAGCTTCCGCAGGTCAAGCTCGGCGCCAACACCTATCCGTTCCGCTTGATGCAACACGGGGCGTACCACACTCCATTCGTGCAGCCGGTGAGCGACGCCGCGCTCGAGACGCTCGCGCGCCTCTCGTTCCGCGCGCCGCGTGCGACGCTGGTCGACGGCCGCGGCGTGCGCTTCACGCCGTGGTCGACGGATGTGGGGGAACTCGTGCGTTACACGCTCACCACTCAGGTGACCGACCCCTACGACTTCACCAAGTCGGTGCGGGTTGCCCTGCGCGAGCACGCCCCTGACGAGCTGGTGCTGCCGGGGCCCGGCAACACGCTCGGCGGCATCTGCGGCCAGATCCTGTGTCACGAGGGCTGGCGCGGCATGGCGTGCAAGGGCGACTTCGAGCGCGAGCAGTCGGGCGAGCGGCCCCTCGTGCGCTCGATGCGGCGCTGAAGCACGGAATTCTGCGGTGGGACGGTAACGTGCAGTCTCGGACGCTTCAGGATCCAACTCACAGGCCTGCGTGAGCGGGCCACGTCCCTGTCGCCACTGCGAGATCCATCATGAGATCGTTCCGTGTCCTGCTGCACCTCTCTGTTCTCGCCCTCGTTCCTGGTTGCATGCTCGTCATCGAGTCCGACGGCGAGGTCCGCCGAGCGAGTTGGTGGCACACCGACCTCTCCAGCGACTGCGTGGTCGGCTCGGGTGTGAGGGCATCGGAGTC
This sequence comes from Planctomycetota bacterium, assembly GCA_044355055.1. Classification (GTDB taxonomy): domain Bacteria; phylum Planctomycetota; class UBA1135; order UBA1135; genus F1-120-MAGs118. The sequence continues at coordinate 2,747 of JBIKYW010000025.1, forward strand.
GCGCGAGGTCGCCGAGTTCCGCGCCGTGCGCGGCTTGGGCTCGGTGGATCTCATCGTGCGAGCGGGCGCCGAGCGCGCGGTCCTCGTTCGCGGGGATGACAACCTGCTCGAGCGCATCGAGACCGTGGTCGAGGACGGCGAGCTCCGCGTGCGCGTGCGGTCCGGCGGCTACCGTGCTCGCCAGCCGCTCGTCGTCGAGATATCGACACCGTCGCTGACCGCGCTGTCGCTCAGCGGTTCGGGTGACGCGGAACTCTCCGGCCTGTCGGGCGGCGTCGTATCGATCCAAGTCTCAGGCTCAGGGGATGTGCGCGGCTCCGGCACTCTCGACGAGCTCGAAGTTTCGCTCCTCGGATCGGGAGACCTGAACCTGTCGGACCTCGCCGCGCGGAGGGTGTCGGTTGCGCTGACGGGCTCCGGCGACGTTCAAGTCCGCGCGAACGAGGAACTCACCGTGGCCCTCAGCGGTAGCGGAGACGTGCGCTACCGGGGCGCGCCGCGGGTGCGCAAGGTCGTCTCGGGCTCGGGAGATGTGCACGCGCTGCCCTGAGCCGTGGGCCGAGCGGCCTGCGGACGGCGCTCTGCGCTAAGATCCCGGGCCCTTCCGAGGCCCGCAGAGTGGACCGATCCAAGCGCTTCAGCGTCGTGCGCGACCCCGTGCACGGCGACGTGTACCTGACCCACGAAGAGCTCGCGTTGCTCGACACACGCGAGATGCAGCGCCTGCGCGGCGTGAAGCAGCTCGGTTCCGCGGACTTGGTCTACCCCGGCGCGCGCCACAGTCGCTTCGAGCACTCGATCGGCACGGTTCACCTCTCGCAGGCGATCATCGACGCGACGTCGCGCGCCGCGGCCGAGAACCCGCGCGAGCAGCTCGCCGTCGGGACCGAAGAGGCACGCGTGATCCGCGCCGCAGCGCTCGTGCACGACATCACGCACATTCCGTACGGACATCATGTCGAGGACCAAGCCGGACTGATGCACCGTCACGACTCGATCTATCGTTTCGAGCGCATGCTCGGGCCGCAGACCGAGATCGGTCGCAAGCTCGCGGAGCTCGGGCTCGCTCGCGACGTGCTCGCGGTGCTCTCTCCCGCGGGGCAGGGCGGCGAGCGCGTGCCTGCGTATTGGAGGCAAATCAACTCCGACACGATCTGCTCCGACATCCTCGACTACCTGCAGCGCGACGCCTACTTCACGGGCCTCAAGATCGGCATCGATCCGCGCCTCGTGTCGCACTTCAAGGTCGATCGCACGAGCGCCAACCTGTACATCGACCTCGCCAAGCACAGCCTCCTGCGCGAGGACATCCTGAGCGAGATCGTGCGGATGCTCGAGGCGCGCTACTACTTCTCGGAGCGCGTGTACTACCACCATGCGAAGGTCGCGGCCGGCGCGCTGCTCGCGCGCGCGGTCGAGCTGTGCCTACGCGAGAAGCTCCTCGCCGAGGAGGACTTCTACATGACCACCGACGACTCGCTGCTCGACCTGCTCGAGCGCGTCGCCGAGCGTGCGCGGCCCGCGACGGGGCGGCGCATCCGCTCGCTCGTCCAACGCTACCGCGAGCGCCGACTTCCCAAGCGTGCTTGTGTCTTTCCGCGCGTCGCGAACGAAGGCGCGCAGGCCGAGCTCGTGTCGAAGTACTTTGCGCTCGAAGGCCACGCGGCGCGCACGGCCGTCGAAGAGCGCGTGCAGGACCTCGTGCGCTTCGCTACGGGCCGTGAGATCGAGGTCATGGTCGTGTGTCCCGCGCGGCGCATGCAGCTCAAGGAAGCGGCGACGCACGTGCGTTGGCCGGGCGACGACGCGCTCCGGCCCCTGTCCGAGCACTCGGCCAAGGTGCCGCGCCTCGCCGACCTCGAGCGCGCCTACCGCGATCTGTGGAAGTTCTACGTGTTCGCAGCGACGGACGAGCCCGAGCTGCTCGCCAAGGTGGGGGAGATCGCGGCGGGCGAGTTCCCCTCGGCGCGCAATCTCTACGAGGTCCGGCGCCCGCGCTGAGCCGCCGCGCGGCGGTTCTTGGAAGTTGCTTTCTCTCAAGAGCGCTTCTCTCGGTCTCCGAAGAGAAGCGTGGGAGAAGCACATGAAGAAGATGCACATCGGGCGTGCCGCACTCGGCGCGCTGTACTTGGGGTCTGTCGTCACGGCGAGCACGGGAGGGCTCTCGGGCCCGATCCCCGCCTCCGCGACCACGCGCGAGCCCATGCGCCTCGACGCGAAGCTCTCGCCCGATGGCCGCTGGGTCGCGATCCACGGCTCGCGCGGCTGGTCGGAGGAGACGCGCGGTTGGATCGTTCCGCTCGAAAACGGCGTGCCGATCGAGCTCCGCGACGTGCAGCCCAACGGACCGCAGACGCTGGCGTGGGACGAACACAACCTGTTGCGCGTCCAGGTGGTGAATCACGACGTGGGCATCCCCGAGATGCACTGGCTGCAGCCTTCGACGGGCGAGACCCTGCGACTCACGCGGGACCGCGACGCGATGCGCGAGCAGGTGCGCGCCGCGACGGCCGAGTGGGGCACGGTGAGCGAGCGCCATGTCGCCGACGGGCGCACGCTGCGTATCGTCCGCTGGAACTCCGAGCGCACGCACGTCGACCTCGAGTCGATCGGCGCGTCTCGCATCACGCTGTCCACTCAGCCCGGCAGCGGATTCTTCACGTCGACGCGCGAGGGGGTCACGTACTTGTCGCGCTTCGACATGGTCGCGGGCAGCGAGCGCGAGCTCGTGCAGACCTTGGCGCCGGACTTCGATTGGCGCGTGTCGGCCGACGGGCGCAAGCTGCTCGTGAGCGAGGGTGGACTCGAGCCGCGCGCACGCATTCTCGATGCCGCGAGCGGCACGCTGCTCGACGGTCCTTGGCTGGCGACGGAGCCGCGCTGGATCGAGGGCTGCGACGGGCGCTACTTCGCAGCCGTCGAGGGCGCGCGCCGCGTGCTGTTCGACTTGCTGCGCGATCGCAAGCTCGATCTCGGCGGCGACGAAGGTCCGTGGCTCGAGATCGTGGCGCTCGAAGATGGCCGATTCCTCGTGGACAACGACCGTGAGGTGGCGCTCTTCAACGCCGACTTCCGTCGCGAGCGCGGGCTGTTCTACGCCCCGCCGGACACGTCGGTCGCGGCGCGCTGAGGTCGCGCGGACTGCGCCGGATCCCGAGCGCTCTCGCGGCGGCCTAGCGGGCTGCTGCGAGGGCGCTCTTGCGCTTGGGATGCGCTTCGAGGAAGCGCTGCAGCCGCTGTGCCGCGAGCTGGATGCGCTCGAGCGAGAGCGCGTAGGACAAGCGCACGTGCGTGTCGACGCCGAAGGCCGTGCCCGGCACGAGCGCGAGGTCCACTTGCTCCAGTACGTCCTCGCAGAAGCCGCGCGTGCCGCGCTCGTCGAGGTAGGCGCGCACGTCTGGGAAGGCGTAGAACGCGCCGCGCGGCCACGGCACGGAGAGGCCCATGTCGCGCAGCGCGCCGATCAGCCAGCGGCGACGGCGGTCGAACTCGGCGCACATGTGCGCGATCTCGACGGGCTCCGCGCCCGAGAGCGCCGCGAGGTAGCCCTCTTGGCTCACCGTGTTCGGCGCGCCGGTGAGGTGCGAGTGCAGCCGCTCGATGCCCGAGACCACCTCGCGCGGACCCGCGGCGAAGCCGATGCGGTAGCCGGTCATCGCCAGCGACTTCGAGGCGCCGTCGAGCACGATCGTGCGCGCGCGGATCGCAGGTCCGAGCGCCGCGGGGCTCAGGTTCGGCTCGCCTTCGTAGACCAGACGCCGGTAGATCTCGTCGGAGAGGATCCACAGGTTGCGGCGCTCGCACAGCTCGGCGAGTCGGCGGACTTCCTCGTGGGTCCAGACGTAGCCCGTCGGGTTGCTCGGGCTGTTGAAGAGCACGGCCTTCGTGCGCGGCGTGATCGCGCGCTCGATCGCGTCGAAGTCGGGGCCGCAGTCCGCGCGCGAGGGCACGTTCACGGGCACGCCGCCCGCGATGCGCACGATCTCGACGTAGCTGACCCACGCGGGCAGGAAGAGCAGCACCTCGTCGCCGGGGTCCACCAACGCCATCACGGCGCCGGAGAGCGCGTGCTTGGTGCTGTGGCACACCGTGACCTCCTCGACGGCGAAGGGAGCGATGCCGCGCACGGACGCCGCGTTTTCGCCGATCGCCTTGCGCAGGGCGCGCGTACCGGCGGCCGGGGTGTACTTCACGTCGCCCGACAGCACCTTGCGCGAGGCGGCCTGCTGCACCACCGCGGGGGCGGGGAAGTCCGGTTCGCCGACCGACATGTTGACGATGTCGCGGCCGGACTCGGCCAACGCCTTCGCTCGGGCGTCGAGGGCCAGCGTCACCGAGAGCGAGATGGCCTGAGCGCGTTGGGAGAGGGACATGGTGAGGCTGCGCACGGGCGGCGGCGCGAAGACGAGTACCTTCCGGCATCCGCGCGCGCAGGTCAAGGCGCCCGGGCCTCCGGGGAAGGAACGCGGCCCTCGCGCGTCTCACGGGCGGCAGGGCGACGGAGCGTTTCGAGACATGTGGGTGCCGTCGGCGGTCGCCCGCTGGACAAGGGGCCCATCGCACCGTCACGCTGCACGCACCAACGCCATGACCCGCCGCTCCCGACTTTTGCGCTACGCCCTCGCCCTCGGCCTCGTGCTGCTCTTCGCGGGCTATTTCGCGTTCTCGACCTTCGTGTTCAGCCCGACCGAGTCGGACTACGAGCCGGACGTCTCGACCCTCGTCCCGCGCGGCGTCGACTTTTTCGTCGCCAAGTCCGACCTGCGGGGGGACTTCGAGCGCCTGCCGCGGCTCGCCGTGCAGGACGAGCTCGGCCGAACGGCGGCATGGCGCGCGTGGCTCGAATCGCCGGAGCGGGCGGAGCTCGAAGCGCGCCACAAGATCGAGGCCGGACTCGCGGAGCTCGAGCGCCAGCTCGACGCGGCGGGTATCGACCCGCTCGACGTGATCGGAGGCGACGACCTCGCCGTCGCGGGCTACTTCAGGGGCGCGACGCTCGAGAGCGCCGACTGGGCGGCCTACGGTCGCGTGAACTGGATGGGCAAGCTCGCGGTGGCGGCCCTCGACTACCCCAGCCTCGCCGGGCTCGATTCGCGCGGAATCACCGTGGCGCCGGGGGAGGGCTTCGTCAGCGTGAGCGGCGCAGGCTTGCCGCGCCCGATCCACGTGGCGCGGATCCAAGACGTCGTCGTGCTCGGCACGTCGAAGGAGCTCGTCGAGAAGGCCGCGGACCTGCGTGCACGCGGCGGACAAGAGAGCTTCGGCATGAGCGCCGCCTACAACGACGAGATCGCTCAGTCGCGGCGCACGTCGGAGGGCGACGACCTCGAGCTGTACGTCGACTGGCGCACGGCGATGGAGAAACTGCAGCTTGCGCCGCGCCGCCCCGACGCGAACTCCGACCAGCCGTGGGAGGCGCTGCTCGGCCGCATGTTCCAGCTCGGCAGCGTGCGCACGCTCGCGGGCACGATCGGCTTCGACCGCGGGGTCGTGGTCGACCTGCACGGCGAGCTCTCCAGCGAGACGATGTCGCCGTTCCAAAAGGCGCTCTATCGCCAGCGCGGTCGCGAATCCAAGGCGATCGTCGACGCGCTCGCACGCATCGCGCGTCCCGACACGCAGGTACTCGCGCACCTCGAAGTCGAGCTCGGCGAGTTCCTGACCGAGCTGTACTCGTCGCTCGAGCCCGCACAGCGCCAATTGATCGACGAAATGCTGCGCAGCACGGGTCAGTACAACGGCGCCGCGGCCGCCATCAAGGAGCTCGACACGCTCTTCAAGGGCCGCATCGGCTTGATCGTGCGCCACAACGACTTCCCCGTGAACGCCGAGAAGGACCCGCCGCACAACGACGTGCCCGTGCCCGCCTTCGCGCTCGTGCTGTGGACCGAGGGCTCCGAGCGCACCCACAAGCGCCTCACCGAGCTGCAGAAGCTCGTCAACGACAACCAAGGCCGCTTCGGCCTCCAAGGCCGCAACGGCGGCCGCGGCGTGTTCATCAACAACCTCTCCGGTGGCTTCGAGGCTTGGGAGTTCTGGTCCCCGTTCATCGACGGCACCGGTCACATCGCGGTCGCGCGCAACGCCGACCTGTACTTCCTCTCCAACTCCTTCCAGCTCGTGAGCGACCTGCTCAACCGCTCGAACCCGCTGCTCGAAGTCGAGCGCCTCTCCGACCGACCCGACTTCAACCAGCTCGTCAACGAAGCCCAGCCCGCCTCCAACCTCTTCCTCTGGCTCAACCCCCAGACCCTCTCGAAGACCCTGCGCGCCTTCGCCGAGCGCAGCGCCTTAGATCAAGCGAAGGCCCGCATCGACTGGGACCTCGAGCGTGCCCGCGAGGAAGACCGCGTCCTGCGCGAGCAGTTCCCCGGCAAGCGCCGCAACCAGCTCGACCCCGACACCCAGCGCCAGCTCAACGAGATCGTGGGCCCACTCCTCGCCCTGCGCGAACGCGAGCTCCTGCGCGAGCAAGTCCCCGCCCTCAAGGCGAGCTTCGACCGCCAAATCACCTACCTCGAAGCCATCTCCGCCGCCCTCCTGACCCTCTCCCTCGACCCCAAGCACTTCGACCTCACCCTGACCGCCGTCACCCCCCTCACCCCGATCCCCGACTAACCTCGCCCCCCAGTTCCGGGTTTGGGTTCAGGGCTCAGGGTTCTGGGTTCTGAGGTCTGAGGTCTGAGGCCGTTCTCCGTTCGGCCTTCCGAGGCTCTTGAGCCCGTTGCGCCCTCGAGTGGATTCGAACCGGTAAGCCCCGTGCGCCGGCCGCACTGCGGCCGGCGATGCAACGACGCCTTGGCGTCGTTGCAAGGGGACCCCCGAGCGGGCTCCGCCCGCGGAGGAGTAAGCCGGGGAGTCGGCGGCGCTAGCCGACGACCGAAACGACGCTTTGGCGTCGTTTCGCCGGATGCCCCGAGCAGGCTCCGCCTGCGAGGCCACGCGTGGTGGTTCGCGGCAACGCCGCCCCCGACGACGCTTCGTAGCCCGACCCTAGCGCAGCTAAGGTGGTGCCCTCGAGTGGATTCGAACCGGTAAGCCGGGGAGTCGGCGGCGCTAGCCGACGACCGAAACGACGCTTTGGCGTCGTTTCGCCGGATGCCCCGAGCAGGCTCCGCCTGCGAGGCCACGCGTGGTGGTTCGCGGCAACGCCGCCCCCGACGACGCTTCGTAGGTCTCCTCCCGCGCAGGGGAAGATGGTGCCCTCGAGTGGATTCGAACCACCACGGTGTTACCCGCCAGCACCTCAAGCTGGTGCGTCTGCCAATTCCGCCACGAGGGCACCTTGGATCGCGTCAGTCGGGGCGTCGCAGGGCTCTGGGCAGTTGCGGGTCCTGTCCCTGCGGGCCGTCTCGGGCGAAACCCGAGGGGCGGGGAGCATACCAGCCGTCCCCCGACGTTCAAGTGTCTGTTCGCTACGTCTCTCGGCGGCTTGGATGGGGGCGGTGGGGGAGCTAGGGTCTGCGATCCCCTCTCGCCCGTGGAAGTGCTCCTCGGGCCCACCTCGCACCGGCCCCCCTAGGAACTTCGAACGACCCGTGAGCGCACCCAAGGGCAACGCACTGATCGGCCAGTCCGGCGGACCCACCCATGTCATCAACCAGAGCCTCGTCGGGATCGTCGAAGCCGCCAAGGCGAGCGGCGTGATCGCGAACGTGTGGGGGAGCCTGCACGGCGTGAAGGGCGTGCTCGAGGAGCAGTTCGTGGACCTCGGCGCCGAGCGCGCGGACCTGCTCGAAGAGGTGGCGCGGACTCCGGGCGCGGCCCTGCGCTCGGTGCGCAAGAAGCCGACGCGCGAGGAGTGCGAGCGCGCGCTCTCCGTCTTGCGCCGCTACGACGTGCGCTACTTCTTCTACATCGGCGGCAACGACTCGGCCGAGACCGCGCACATCCTCTCGGAGATCGCGCGCGACGTCGGGCACGAGCTGTACGTCTTCCACGTGCCGAAGACGATCGACAACGACCTGCGCGCGACCGACCACTGCCCCGGCTATCCGTCCGCGGCGCGCTACGTCGCCTCGTGCTTCCTCGGCGACAACGTCGACGTGCGCAGCCTGCCGGGCATCAAGATCAACGTCGTCATGGGCCGCAACGCGGGCTGGCTGACCGCGGCGAGCACCCTCGCGCGGACGCACCTCGACGATGGCCCGCACCTCGTGTACCTGCCCGAAGTGCCCTTTTCCCCCGAGGAATTCGTGGCTTCGGTCGACGCGACCTACAAGCGCCTGGGGCGCTGCATCGTCGCCGTGTCCGAGGGGATCCAAGACGGGCATGGCCGTCTCTTCGCGGAGTCGAAGGAGGTCGACTCGCACGGCAACGTGCAGCTCTCCGGCTCTGGTGCGCTCGGCGACAAGCTCGCGTCGCTCTTGAAGAGCCAGCTCGGCGAGAAGTTGCGCGTGCGCGCCGACACGTTCGGCTATGCGCAGCGCTCGTACTTCGGCGCGGCGTCGCCGGTCGACGCCGCCGAGGCGCGCGAGGCGGGGCGAGTCGCGGTGCGCATCGCGACGGCGGGCGACGCACCGACCGGCACGATCTCGATCGTGCGCGAGTCGAGCACACCCTATCGCTCGAGCTTCCGTCGCAGCGAGCTCTCCGCCGTCGCGCGCGAGACACGCCCGATGGAGCCTCACTTCCTCGCGGGGCCCCACGACGTGGCGCTCCCGTTCCTCGACTACCTGCGCCCCTTAGTGGGCGAGCTGCCCCGTGCCGCGCGCCTCTCCGACATCCCGGTCGCCAAGCGCTGAATCCGCCGCGGGCAGCGCCTCGTAGCCCGCTCTCGCCCCCTCTCTCCGCACGAGCCCTCCCTTGAGCGATCGAACCATCGAAGTGCCGGATCCCGATCCGGCCGTGCCGCCGCCCGCGGCCCCTGAGTCGCCCTACAAGAACCTGCTGGTTCCGCTGGTCGTCGTGCCGTTCATGGTGGTCGGCGTGCTGGTGCTCGTCTTCGTGTTTTTCGGGGCCGTCGCGGGGGAGGAGACCTCGATCGAGGAGAACCTCCGGCGGGTGGTCGATGGGGGCCTGAACGAACGCAAGCAGGCTGCCATGAGCCTCGTCTCGCAGGCTCTGGAGAACCAGCGCGCCCGCACCGAAGGCAAGGAGGAGCCGTGGCCGGTCGGGCCGGACTTCAACCTCCGGCTCGCCCGCGCGTGGGAGGACGTGTCCAAGGACGCGGAGCCGACCCACAGGCGCCTCGCAATCGCCCAGCTCTCGGCCCTCTACCGCGATCCCGAGGCCTTCGATCGGCTCGCGGTGTTCCTCGACGCCAGCAACGAGGCCGACCCCGACGGCCAGCTGCGGGTCTCGGCCTTGATGGGCCTCTCGTGGCTCGAGGATCCGCGCGCGCCGAGGGCGGTGATCCCGCTCCTGCAGTCCTCGGAGCCGTTCCTGCGCCAGACAGCGGCGGCGGTGCTTCAAAACCTGCCCGGGGACGATACCGTAGTGGCCCTCGCGGGCCTGCTCGACGACCCGGCCCTCGAGCTGCGCGGCCAAGCCGCGATCTCCCTCTCGCACCTCGGCGACGCCCGCGGCGCGGCCGTTCTGGCCGAGCTCGTCGATCCGGCGAGCTACGCCACGGTGCAGTCCGCCGAGCCTCAGAAGTTCGCCTCGGCCCGTCTGGTCGAGACGACCCGCCTGCACGCCGTCGCTGCGCTCGGGCGCCTTGGACGTGCGGCGGATCGGCCGCTGCTCGAGGCGGTGGCGAAGGACGATGCGAGCCCGCAGGTCCGCGAAGCGGCGATGCGGGCGTTGCAGACGCCCTGAGCCTTTTTTTATCGGCCGAAGACGGCCTCGCGAGGCCACAAAGGCGCTCTGTGGGGCTTGCCTTCCGGCCTAGAGTTCCCCATCCTCTCGGTCCCTCTGTCCGCCGCGAATCTGCGTCGGGCGACCCCCTCCTCGGAGCGGGGCCGTTCTGCGCCGGACGCGTGCGTTCCGGTAGAGACTTTCGCGCAACCTCGTTCCCATCCCATCACCGTGGCCGACGAGAAGCCCCAGACCCCCGCTGACGCCTCCATCCCGCCGCCGCCGCTGCGCACTGCGCCGCTGCGTGGCGACATCTCCCGCCGCGGCCTCTTCTCGGCTCTCGGGCTGGGCTGGGCCGCGTTCGCCGCAGCCGGTGCCGCCGGCGGTGGCGCAATGCTGCGCTTCTTGATGCCGAACGTGCTCTACGAGCCGCCGCAGGAATTCAAGGCGGGCTACCCGTCGGAGTTCGCGGTCGGTGCCGTCGACGAGCGCTTCAAGGCCGCCTACGGCGTGTGGATCGTGCGCGAGCCGACGGGCTTCTACGCGCTGTCGACGGTCTGCACGCACCTCGGGTGCACGCCCAACTGGCTGCAGGCCGACGAGAAGTTCAAGTGCCCCTGCCACGGCTCGGGCTTCGTGCGCACGGGTATCAACGTCGAGGGCCCCGCCCCGCGTCCGCTCGAGCGCTACAAGATCTCGCTGGCCGAGGACGGCCAGATCCTGATCGACAAGAACGCCAAGTTCCAGGAAGAGAAGGGCCAGTGGTCGCTCGACGGCGCCTACCTGCCCTACGCCTGATGGGCTGAACCCCGCCCCGTCCCGCTCCGGCCTTTCGCTCCTCCATGACCAAGCTCCTCAAGTACGTCCGCGAGTCGCAGATCTGGAAGTCGGTCTTCCGGCACGGCTACCCGGACACTCCGCGCAACCGCACGCTCGCGGTGCTCTCCAACGTCTTCCTGCACCTGCACCCGGTCAAGGTGCGGCGCAGCGGCATCCGGCTCAGCTACACGTGGTGCATGGGAGGACTGACGTTCTTCCTGTTCCTCATCCTGACGCTGACCGGCCTGCTCTTGATGTTCTATTACCGCCCGACGGCGGATAAGGCCTACGAGGACATCTTCGCGCTGCGCGAGCACGTGCCGATCGGCGTGATGCGCGAGATGCACCGCTGGGGCGCGCACCTGATGGTGATCAGCGTGTGGCTGCACATGTACCGCGTCTTCTTGACCGGCTCGTACAAACCGCCGCGCGAGTTCAACTGGAACGTCGGCGTGATCCTGCTCGTGCTGACGCTCTTGCTGTCGTTCACGGGCTATCTGCTGCCGTGGGACCAGCTCGCCGTGTGGGCCATCACCGTCGGTACGAACATGGCCCGCGCCACCCCGTTCCTCGGCCACGAAGGCCCCGGTGCGGCGCTCGTCAGCTTCGGCGGCATCGACTTCATCCACGCGGGTGACGACGTGCGCTTCGGCCTCCTCGCGGGACGTTTCGTCGGCGAGGGTGCGCTCTTGCGCTTCTACGTTCTGCA
>JBIKYW010000324.1:0-4360 GCA_044355055.1 Planctomycetota bacterium
CCCAGCCAACCTCGAGTCCACCTGCGGCTCCTGCCATCCGAACGCTGGCGTAGCTTTCGCGCGCGTACCGGTGCACTCCACCCTCGACGAGGCCTCGAACCCTGTGCCTTTCTGGGTGAAGACGATTTACACCGCGCTCGTCGTCGGCGTGATCGGCGCGTTCGTGCTCTTCATCCTGCTCGATCTCTATGGACGACTGCGCCTGCGCATGGGCTGGGGGCCGCGCGAATCTGCGCACGTGAAGCGCGATGAGTGGCCCGACGAGGACACCTTGGTCTCGCCTGGCGAACGTTTCGTGCGCATGAATCGACACGGGCGCTTCCAGCACGCAATCCTCGTGAGCTCGTTCTTGCTCCTCGTTCTGACGGGCGTACCGGTCTTCCTGCACGACTTGGGCTTCATGCGCTCGCTGATCGACCTCGAAGGTGGGTTCGCCTTGCGCAGCAAGCTCCACCGAGTGGGAGCCATGGGACTGATTGCGCTCTCGATCTGGCACGTGCTCGTGTTCGTCCTCTCCCCGGGCGCGCGCCGCTGGGTCCTCGGGATGTTCATCCGTCCCCGCGATGTCCTCGACTTCGTCGGCGAAGCGAGCTTCAACCTCGGTCTCGGCCGTTGGCTCTCCGAACGGATCGTGCTCGCCCCGCTCCTGCGCCGCTTTCCGACGCTCGCCGGTCTGGAGCGTCCTTGCCGTGGGCGCTACGGGCTCGTGGAGAAGCTCGAGTACATGGCGGTCGTGTGGGGCAACGTGGTGATGATCGCGACGGGGTTCATCTTGTGGAGACCGGATTGGTTCCTCGATTGGACACCTGCTTGGACCTTCGATGTCTGTCGAGTGGTGCACGGCTTCGAGGCCACGCTCGCGTTCCTCGCGATCATCATCTGGCACATGTACCACGTGCAGATGCGGCCGGGTTCCTTCCTGCGCAATGGAGTCTGGTTCCACGGCAAGATGACGCGCGACGAGCTGCGTCATCACCATCCGGGTGAATACCTCGAGATCTTGAGGCAACGCCGTGCCGCGCGCCTCGGAAGCTAGTGTGCGAGCGCGCGGCCGGCGCTAGGCTTGTTCCACCATGCGCCTCGCACCCTTCGCATCGCTTCTCCTCACGGCCGCGGCCTGTCAGTCGACCCAAGCACCTGCGGAGCTCGGCTTCGTCAGTCTGGGACGCGGTCCCCAAAGCGGCATTGCGACGCCGGGAGTTCGCGTGGCCAAAGATTCGAACACATGGAAGGTGCTGTGGGCCGAGCACGCACGGCTTCAGCTGCCGCAGCCGCCTGCGCCGCAGGTGGATTTTGCACGCTACCGCGCTGCGATCGTGGTTGCGGGGCAGCGCCCGAGCGGCGGCTACTCCATCTCGGTCGAGGCGGTGCGTCCGCGTGACGGCAAGCTGACGGTCCATGCGTTCGAATCCGTGCCGGCGACGGGGACGGTGCAGTCGCAAGCGCTGACTTGTCCGTTCGAGATCGTGCTCGTTCCCGCGGGAACGGAGCCGCTCGAGCTCCTCGTTCGCTATTGAGAGCGTGGCGTCCGTCGAATCAAGCGCACAGCCCCACGTCCCTGAAGGAGGGCCGCGGGGCTGTGCGTTCGTAGGGCGACGCCGCGACTAGCGGAGGTTGCGCAGCGCGAAGCCCTGCGGCGGAATCCGCGATGCGTTGCCGGTGAAGGCTTGTGTCGAGGGGCCCACGACGAAATCGAGCCCTGTCAGTTCATCTCCGCGAGCGAGCGGGAGCTCCGAGATGTCGTTCAACAGCGGCCACGCGCCCGTGTAGGTGTCGCCAGGGCCGAAGATCGCGTCGTCGCCGTCATCGTCGGAGCCGCAGACGAGGAGATAGCTACCCTCCGGGATGTCCTCGAAAGCGAGTGTCTGGGATAGCTGCCAAGAAAGCGTCGTCGTGGGGTTCAAGAGGACGCCTGTGATCGTGTCGAGCGTCGTCGAATCGACGAGCAGCAGGAACAAGTCGACGTTCTCCGGCGCCGGCGGCGGGGCGACGCTCATCGTGATGCTGACCTGAGCAGTGCCTCCGTTGCTCGGGATCGTCACCGTACCGCTGTACGAGCCGGCTGTAAGCCCGGTGCGGTTCACGCTGACGACGATCGCCGAGACATCCGTCGAACCCGTTGCCGCGACGGTCGAGAGCGCGGCGAAGGCGCCGCCGCTGGTCGGAGTGAACGTGGGAGTGCCGACGTCGAGCGAACCGCCGCCGGTGTTCGCGATCGCAATCGTGAGTTGTGTCGTGCTCGTGCCAAAGGACAGGGCCCCAGGGTTCGCGCTCAACAAGGGCGTCGGGGGGGTCTGACCCGCGGCGGCCGCGAGGGCGGCGTCCGCTTGGATCAGGCCGAAGCCGAAGATGTCGTCACGGCCTGCGGCGCCCAGGTCCACCGTCGTCGTCGTCAAGATCGTCTCGATCTGCGCGACGGTCAGCGTCGGATTCACGTCGAGCATCAGCGCCGCAAGCCCCGCGACGTGGGGGCAGGCCATCGAGGTGCCTTGGTAGAACACGAACTGGGGCGCGAACCCGCTGCTTTCATCGACGAGAGTGGACAAGACGCCGTCGGGGTAGCCTTCGCCGCTGAGATCGACGGAGACATCTCCACCGGGCGCGGCCACGTCGATGTTGGGGCCGAAGTTCGAGTAGGGAGCCTTGTTCGAGTTGAAGTCGACCGCGGAGACCGAAACCACCCCGCTGTAGCTCGCGGGGAAGAAAGCCGCCCCCGAGTTGTTGTTGCCCGCCGCAGCGATCACGACGACTCCAGCATTGCGCGCTGCGGTCACAGCGGACTGCATCGTGCTGCTGGACCCCGGACCTCCGAGGCTCAGGTTCATCACGTGGGCGCGCTGAGGCGGCAAAGTGCCCGAGGAGTTTGCGAGCCGCGCGGCGTAGCGCACGGACTGGGCGATGTCGGCGTCCGTGCCGCCGTTCACTCCGAGCACGCGCAGATGCATCAGCGAGCAATCCCAGTTCACACCTGCGACGCCCAAGCCGTTGTTTGAAACCGCGCCCACCGTGCCCGCGACGTGCGTGCCGTGGAAGCTCGACGGCGAGAGCCCATTGCCGTCGCCCGGGTCGATGGGATTCGAGTCGATGCCATCGCCATCCGCCGCATTGGTCGGGTCACTGATGAAGTCAAAGCCGGCGATCGTGTTGCCGTCGAGATCGGGGTGCGGCCGCGATCCCGTGTCGATCACCGCCACGATGATCGACGCGTCGCCGGTGGCGCGCGACCAAGCCTGCGGCAGCTTGATCAGGTCGTAGTGCCACTGGAGGTTGTAGAACGCATCGTTGGGCGTGACTTGGCCGCCCGCGATGCGACGGATGAAGTTGGGCTCAGCCCATTCGACAGAGGGGCTCGCCTCGAACGCGGCTTGCACCGCGAGAGTTACCCGCGAGGCATCGCTCGAGAGCAGCGACTCGGGGAGTTCGAATGCGACGAGGTCGCTGGTCTCGGGGATCGTCTGAGTGATCCGGCCTCCGCGCGCCGAGATCTCAGCGGGAGATGCGCCACGCACCAGCACCTGTCCGAAGACGAACTCCGCCTCGGTCTCTGCGACCAACGCGGCACTCGGCTCCAGCGCGAAGGCGATCCGTTCCGCGTCGGCCGGTGCAGGCTGCGCAAGCGGGCGGGCTTCCGTCGACTCGAGCGCTTCGATGCGAAGCGTCGACGAACCACGTGCGACGAGGGTCACGTGAGCGAGCATCGACATCGGAAGAGTCAGAGTGCCGCCGACGTTGGGCAAGGACGCGAGGAGTGCGCCGTTGCCGTCGATCGCATCGAGGGCGCACACCGCGCTGACTCGCAGGTCGAGTGGCTGAGCACAGGAAAACTGGCCGCTGTCGCCGTTGAGCGCCTCCAGTGTGAGCGTGTCTCCGGCGAGCAGCGCGCCCATGTGTCCGTCGAGCTTCGTGCGCGCGTGGAGAGGCCGGACTTCGAGCCCGAGCTCGTAGGCTCCGTCGCTGCCATGAAGCACGATGTCTTCGACGCCGCGGGCGAAGAACCGCAGTTCGCGCGCGGGTGTGCTGACCGCCAGCGACAGCGGATCGACGTGGGCAATGCGAGCGTCGGAGCGACCTTGGATGCGCAGTCGGACTTCGACGCGCTCGCTGCTGCGCAGTCGCACGAGGTCACGTCCGCCGACGAGCTCTCCTTGGAGTCGACGAGACTCGCCGGGACGCACACTCAGGCTGGTGCGCGCCTCGGCGACGCTCGGGGTGTGCGCAAGCAGCGTGAGCGGCGCCGGGGCGGGCACGAACTGCACCGCCCCTGCGAGAGTCGGCGGTCCGGAATCGTCGCCACCACCGCCGCCACCGCTACACGCGGCGAGGAGGGCGAGGATACCGAGGACTTGGAAACGAGACCCGT
>JBIKYW010000325.1:0-4355 GCA_044355055.1 Planctomycetota bacterium
CATCTCCGGAGCCAGCGTGCCTTCCATCATCGTGCGCAGGTCGTCGAGCAGCTCGTAGATCACCTCGTAGGGGCGGATCTCGACGTTGAGACGCTCGGCCGCGTCGCGCGCCTTGCTGTCGGTGCTCACGCGGAACGCGAGCACGATGCCGCCGGAGGTACCGGCGAGGTTGATGTCGTTTTCGGTGACGGTGCCGAGGCCCGAGGCCAAGAGCTTGACGTCCACCTCGGGGTGGGTGAGGCCCTTGATCTGGGCTTCGAGCGCCTGCATCGAGCCCTGCACGTCGGCGCGCAGGATGACGTTGATCGTCTTCTTGGCCTGATCGGCGAGGGCCTGCAGGATGTTCTCGGTGGTCGTCTGCTTGCGCTCCGCCATCGACATCTGGCGGTTCTTCTTGCGCCGCTCTTCGGCCACTTCGCGGGCTTGGTCGAGCTTGGTGACGACGTAGAACGAGTCGCCGACGCTCGGGAGCTCGTCGAGACCGGTGACCTGCACGGGCATCGAAGGCCCAGCCGACTCGATCTTGTTGCCGCGGTCGTCGAGGATCATGCGCACGCGGCCGAAGCCCTCGCCCGCGAGGATCACGTCGCCCGTGTTGAGCGTGCCGTCCTTCACGAGCAAGTGCGCCACGCGTCCGAGGCCCTTCTCGACCTCCGCTTCGAGCACGAGACCCGAGGCGGGACCCTTGGCGTGCGCCTTGAGCTCGAGCACTTCGCTCTCGAGGAACACGCGCTCCAAGAGCTCGTCGACGTTCATGCCCGTCAGCGCACTGACCTCGAGCATGGCGGTCTCGCCGCCCCACTCTTCGGGGATCAGGCCTTCCTTGGCGAGTTCCTCGCGGACGCGCTTGGGGTTCGCTCCCGGCTTGTCGCACTTGTTGAGCGCGACCACGATCTTCTTCTTCGCGGCGCGCGCGTGGTTGAGCGCTTCGACCGTCGCGGGCATGACGCCGTCGTCCGCCGCCACGACGAGCACCACGATGTCGACCGCGTCGGCGCCTCGGGCGCGCATCGCGGTGAAGGCCTCGTGACCCGGGGTGTCGAGGATCGTCAGGGTGTGACCGAGCTTGGTCTTCACCTGATAGGCGCCGATGTGCTGCGTGATCCCGCCCGACTCGCCCTCGGCGATCTTCGAGCTGCGGATACGGTCGATCAGCGTCGTCTTGCCGTGGTCGACGTGGCCGAGGATCGCGATCGACGGCGCGCGGATGATGAGCGCGGACTCTTCGACTTCGGTGCGCTGCTTGACGAAGGCGTTGACCAGCTCGGTCTCGGCCTGCACCTCGTGCACCACGACGAGCGTCACGCCGAACTCGAGTGCGATCAGCGACGCGGTGTCGTCGTCGAGCACCGAGTTGATGTTCAAGAGCCCCAGATTCTGCTCCATCGCCTTGGCGAGCAGCTGGGTGGTCTTGATCGACATCGCCTCGGCGAGCTTCTTGACCGTGACCGGTGCCTCGAGCTTGACCTCGCTACCGGCGAGCGGCGACGCACTGGCGTCGGTCGGTCGTCCGCGCTGGGAGCGCGGAGTGGGGGTGGCGCCGCCCGGGGTCGGGCCACGCTTGGAGCGCAGGAAGCGGCCCGAGGCCTGCTCCTTGAGCTGGGATGCGGTCATCTGCCCGCGACTGCCGGCATCGCCGCGGACGAGGGCCTTCTTCTTGTCGTGGCCGAGCGTCGGCTGCACGTCGGGAGTGACGTCGTCCTTCGAGCGCAGGCGGCGCGAGTCCGGCTTCTTGGGCGCGGTGGTGGTCGTGACCTTGGCGAGGTCCACGAAGCCGACGACCTTGCCGGGGCGGCGCGCGGCCGGTCGCACGAGGTCGGGGTTGTCCGCGGGCTTGGCGGGCTCGGCGACCGCCGGAGTGGGCGCGGGGGCGATCGACGTCGCCGAGGCCGGAGCAGCGGTCTCGACGGGCGCGGCGTGGATGCTCGCCGCGGCGCCTGCCGTCGTGGGTTCCGGTTCGGGCTCGCTGGGAGCGGTCGCGGCGGGCGCAACGACGGGCTCGGGCTCGTGGATCGGCTCCGGTGCGGGTTGCGGGGTAGGTTCCGGAGCGGGCTCCGGCTCCGCTTCGGGGGCCGGCGGCTCAGCGGGCAGAGCCGCAGCGGGAGCCGCGGGCTCGGGAGCGGGCTCGACGGCCGGAGCCGGTTCCGGAGCGGGCTCGGCGGGCCCGTCTGCGCCGAGGTCGGCGAGCGTGACCTTCTTCTTCTTCTTCTTGATCACGCCGCCCACGGAGACTTCCGCGGGTTCGGCGGCGGGAGCCGCGGCCTTGGCGGCGGCCGAGGCCTTGAGGATGCCGTTGGCCTCGAGTGTGCCCTCGGCCTGCAACAGCTGGAAGTCGTCGAGCGTCGAGCTCGCGCTCTTCACATCGGACATGCCGAGGGCCTTGAGCTTGGCGACCAGCTCTTGGCCGGTCATGCCGTACTCCTTGGCGAGCTCGTGGATGCGCTTCTTCGTGGTCACCCGGGTTCCTTGGGTCGCTTCTAGCTGCGTTGCGGTGGGGTCGTGGTCGTAGGTGCGGGGCGGACTGAGAGGGCGCTCAGGAGAGCGGCTCGTCGTCGCCCTCGTCGGACTCGGGCTCGCCGGTCGAGGCGCCAGCCGGCGCGGGGCCGCCGAGCTGCTCGGCCTCGAACTCGGCGCGGGTCTTGATGTCGATGTCCCAGCCGCAGAGCTTGCTGGCGAGGCGGACGTTCTGGCCGCGCTTGCCGATGGCGAGCGACTGCTGCTCTTCGTCGACGATCACCACCACCGTGCGCTTGTCGGTGTCGGGGTAGATGTTGTCGAGGTCGATCTCGGCGGGCTTGAGGCCGTTTTGCACGAGCAGCTCGAGCGAGTCGCTCCACTTGATGATGTCGATGCGCTCGCCGCGCAGCTCGTCGATCACGGCCTTGATGCGCGCGCCGCGCACGCCGACGCAGGCGCCGATGCAGTCGATCTTGGGGTCCGAGCTCTGCACGGCCATCTTGGTGCGATAGCCCGGCTCGCGGACCACGCGCTTGATTTCGATGATCTCCTCGGCGACCTCGGGGACCTCGAGCTCGAACAGGCGGCGCACGAGGTCGCTGCTGATGCGGCTCACTTCGATGCGCACGCGCGGGCCGTCCTTGCGGACTTCGGTCACGATGGCGCGGATGCGATCGCCGGGCTGGAACGTCTCGCCCCGCACGCGCTCCGTGCGCGGCAGGTAGGCCTCGACGCGGCCCAAGTTGATCACGAGGTCCTCGCCGTCGAAGCGCTGGACCGTGCCGTTGATCAGCTGGCCCACGCGGCTCTCGTACTCGTCGTAGAGCTTGTCGCGCTCGGCCTCGCGGAACTTCTGGTTGATGCCCTGCTTCACCGCTTGAGCCGCGATGCGGCCGAGCTCGGCGGGGTTGACCTCGTAGACCTCTTCGTCGTCCTCGACCGAGAGCTCGCCCGTCTTGCGGTCGATCTTCACGACGAGGTCGTCGCCCGCTCCGAGGCGCTTGCGGAAGCCGACGGCGAGAGCGTCCTCGAGCGCGAGGAACAGGGTCTCTTTGTCGAGCTCCTTCTCGCGGCTGATCACATCGACCATCCGCAGGATGTCGTCATTGTTCATGTTGGTGGCGGGGTTAGAGGGTGCGGCCCGAGAGCGGCGCGGCGGGACCGCGCGGCTCAGGATGTGAACCGGAGCGCGGGCGAACCCACACTCCAGGGCAGCGCGCCCCCGCCAGGACGATCCCGGTCGGAAGCTCGAAGGCGGAACAGTTTGGGTTCTGACCCCGGTCCGCGTCAACCGCGAGGGGGCTCTGTTTGCGTATCTTCTGGAGCCGTGAGCGCGCTCCCGACCACTTCCGACGACCTCTGGCTGGGCTCGAGCGCCCCGGCGGCCGCTCTGGAGGCCCTCGTGCGCAAGGCGGCGGGGTCCCGGGCGCCGGCGGTGGTGTTCGGGGAGGGCGGCAGCGGGAAGACCCGCGTTGCCCGAGCCCTGCACGAGCGGGGTCCGCGGGCCTCGGGGCCCCTGTGCGCGGCGAGCCTCGCGGCGCTCGCCCCGACGCTGATCGAGTCCGAGCTCTTTGGCCACGAGGAGGGCGCGTTCACGGGCGCGAGCCGCGCGCGACAGGGGCGCTTCCGACAGGCGCACGGCGGGACGCTGATCCTCGAGGACATCGACGCTCTGCCGCTCGATCTCCAAGGCAAGCTCTTGCGCGTGCTGCAGGAAGGCGAGGTCGAGCCCCTCGGGGCGGAGCGCGCCGAGAAAATCGACGTGCGCGTCGTCGCCACGAGTGTGCGCGATCTGCGTGAGAGCGTGGCGAGCGGACGGCTGCGCAGCGACTTGTTCTGGCGCCTCGCGGTGCTCGAGCTCGCAGTTCCGCCGCTGCGCGCGCGCACGGAAGACATCG
>JBIKYW010000026.1:0-13988 GCA_044355055.1 Planctomycetota bacterium
TTCACCGATGCGAAGGCGCGCGATATCTACCTGCCGCATCCCGACCACGAAGTGGTGAAGGCGATGGTGCTGCCGGTGCTGCAGGGCGGGCTCGACGGCGTGGTTGCCTTCGACTATGCGTCGTAGCGTCTGCGCGGCGACGCTCCTCGCGCTCACGGCGTGTGCCGGTGCGCCCGAGGGCGTGCCTGGGGGAGTACAAGCGCCCGAGTGCCCGAGCAAGCCTGAGCCTGTCCTTCGCTTCGAACGGCGACAGCTGTCGGCGGAGTTCACCTGCGAGGGAGCATCGTTCGGCGACCTCAACAGGGACGGCCACGTCGACATCGTCGCGGGTCCGAGCTGGTACGCGGGCCCAGAGTTTCGGGCGCGCAACGTGCTCTACCGAGGCCGAGCCTTCGATCCGAAGGGCTACTCGGACAACTTCTTCTCTTGGACCGACGACCTCGACGGCGACAGTTGGCTCGACGTCTTAGTGGTCGGCTTTCCAGGCAAGGAGTCCTACTGGCTGCGCAACCCGCTCGGCGAACTCGTCGATTGCGAGACGCCGTGGGAGCGCTTCCCCATCGCGCCTTCCGTCGAGAACGAGTCGCCGCACTTCATCGACCTCGTCGGTGATGCAAGACGCGAGCTCGTCTTCATGACTGGAGGTCGCTTCGCATGGGCGGAGCGCGTGGACGGCGATCCGCGAGCGGCATGGCGCGTCCACACCTTCTCTCGCGACTACAAGCTGGGACCCTACGTGCACGGGCTTGGCGTTGGAGATCTCAACGGCGACGGGCGCAAGGATGTGCTCTGGCGCAATGGCTGGTTCGAGCAGCCGGAGTCGATCGAGGGTGATCCGCAGTGGCAGCACCACGACTTCGCGTTCTCGCAGAAGCATGGCGGCGCGCAGATGCTCGTCGACGACGTCGATGGCGACGGCGACAACGACGTGATCACGAGCCTCGCGGCGCACGAATACGGCCTCTCTTGGTTCGAGCAGGTGCGCGATGGTGAGGCACTCACGTTCCGCGAGCATCGGATCATGGATGACGAGCCCGCAGACAACGCGCAAGGCGCGTGCTGTTCCGAGCTTCATGCGCTCGACCTCGTCGACATCGACGGCGACGGGCTGCGCGACATCGTCACGGGCAAGCGTTGGTGGTCGCACGGACACGAAGGGGATCCGCAGCCCAACATTCGCCCGTGCACCTATTGGTTTCAGTGTGTCCGGCACGAAGGGCGTACGGATTTCGTGACGCATCTCGCGGACGATCAGAGCGGAGTGGGCACGCAGGTGCTCTCCGGAGACGTCACCGGCGATGGAGCGCCCGACATCGTGGTGGGGAACAAGCGCGGCGTGTTCGTCCTAGAGCAAGTGCGGGCGACGCACGGTGAGCAGCGAGCGGCGCTTGTGCCTACGTTCGACTTTGAGGATGGGGACTTGCGCGGTTGGACCGCCGACGGCGATGCCTTTGCGCTGCAGCCCGTGCGTGGTGACACCGTCGCGGCTCGCGGACGTGAGGCGAGCTTGCACGAAGGCGAATACTGGATCGGCGGCTATGAGCGCTTGCAGGACGACTCGACGGGGACGCTGACATCGGAGCCCTTCGAGATCGTGGAGAGCTGGGCCAGCTTCCTCGTCGGTGGAGGTGCAAGCCCGGCGACGCGCGTGGAACTTCTGCTCGCGGCCGAGGGGGATGTCGTGTTCAAGACCTCGGGAGCGGACTTCGAGTCCATGCAGCGCGTCGTGATCGATCTGTCGCGCTGGCGCGGGCGAGAGCTGAGGATCCGCCTCGTCGACGAAGAGAAGGGTGGCTGGGGACACCTCAACTTCGACGACTTCCGCTTCCACGCGGAGAAGCCGAGCTTTGAGGCCCTGAAGGGCGCGCCTCCGATTCGACCTTGGGATCCGGACCCCAACGCGGGGCTCACCGCGCAGGAAGCGGCGGCGGCGATGACGGTGCCCGAGGGCTTCCACGTCGACGTGATCGCTGCGGAGCCGGATGTGCACCAGCCGATCGCGCTCGCGATCGACGACAACGGGCGCCTCTGGATCGCCGAGGCACACACGTATCCGGTGCGTGCGCCGGAGGGAGAGGGCAAGGACAACATCCTCGTGTTCGAGGACGCCGACCACGACGGTTCGTTCGAAAAGCGCACGGTGTTCGCGAGCGGGCTCAACCTTGTCAGCGGACTCGAGATCGGCTTCGGCGGCGTGTGGATCGGTGCAGCGCCGTACCTGCTCTTCATTCCCGATGCGAACGGCGACCTCGTGCCCGATGGCGAGCCGAAGGTGCTGCTCGACGGCTGGGGTTACGAGGACACGCACGAGACGCTCAACGCGTTCACGTGGGGGCCGGATGGCTGGCTCTACGGTTGCCACGGAGTGTTCACGAACGCGCTGGTCGGCAAGCCGGGCACGCCGAAGGCCGAGCGCACGCCGCTCAACGCGGGCGTGTGGCGTTATCACCCCGTGCGGCACGAGTTCGAGGTCTTCGCGCACGGCACGTCGAATCCGTGGGGCGTCGATTTCGACGAGAACGGCGAGGCGTTCGTCACGGCCTGCGTGATCCCGCACCTGTTCCACATCGTGCAGGGCGGCCGCTACGAGCGGCAGGCGGGTTCGCACTTCGAGAAGTACACCTTCGACGACATCAAGACGATCGCCGACCACCGCCACTACGTCGGCGACACGCCGCATGGCGGCAACAACCGCTCGGCCGAGGCGGGTGGTGGGCACGCGCACTGTGGGTTGCTCATCTACAAGGGCGAGCAGTTCCCGAAGGAATATCGCGGCGGTCTCTTCTTCGAGAACATCCACGGCAACCGCATCAACCACGACTTCGTCGAGCCGAAGGGCTCCGGCTTCGTCGGCAAGCACAAGCCGGATCTGCTGCTCGCGAACGACCGTTGGTTCCGCGGCATCAGCTTCAAGGAAGGCCCCGACGGCTCGGTGTACTTCATCGATTGGTATGACAAGCAGGCCTGCCACTGGACGGATCCGGGCATCTGGGACCGCACGAACGGGCGTGTCTATCGATTGCGTTATGGCAAGCCGAAGCCTGGACGCGATTTGGACAAAGTCACCAGCTCGCAAGCTGACACGCTCGTGGGCAAGAGCGACGAGTGGACCTCGCGCCGGCTGATCCGCCGATTGCACGAGAAATCTCCCGCGTTGGCCGACTCTGGATTCGCTTGGGCTTTCGATGTGATTCGACCTGGAAGCAACGGCCAATCGGAGGAAGAGACGCTCCGCGAGCTGTGGGCACTTCACGGAGGTTCGTTCGAGTCGGCCGACAGTGGAGCGGCTGCACTTTTGGCTTCCGCCCATGTTCGTGTTCGTGCGTGGGCGATTCAGCTCGTACTCGAAGACCGGCAGGCAAGCGAGGAACTCGTGCGTGCGCTCGCGAGCGCGGCCGAGAAAGATCCGTCACCGATCGTGCGGCGCTACCTCGCGTCGGGCCTGCAGCGGCTGCCGCTGGAGCAGCGGTGGGAGATCGCGAAGAACCTCGCGGCGCATGCGGAGGACAACGACGACCCGAACATTCCGTTCCTTGTGTGGTACGGCGTCGAGCCGCTGGTCGCGGCGGATCCGGCGCGGGCGCTCGCGACGTTGACGCGAGCCAAGCTCGAGCGCGTTCGACGCTTCACTGTCCGTCGCGTGGCCGCAGATCCCGCGCTGCACGAGGCGCTGGTGCGTCACCTGTCGGATCCTGCGATCGAAGACTCACTCGGCTGGAGGCTCGAAGAGACCGCGAAGGCGCTGGCGGACCAGCGCGACCTGCGCGCGCCGCCGGGGTGGCCCGCTCTGCGGGCGAAGCTCGAGCTCTCGCGCGACGTGCGCTATGCACAAATGGCGCGCGAAATCTCGAAGGCCTTCGGCGACATCGGATCCTTGGCTGAGCTTCGCTCGAAGGCGGTCGACAAGAGCGCGCGTGCAACGGAGCGCAGCGAGGCGGTTCGAGTCTTGGCCGAGGCTCGAGATTCCGAGTTGCGTCCGCTCTTGCCGGCGCTGCTCGTCGACACCGCGACTCGTACGGCTGCGATCCGCGCGTTGGCGAGCTACGACGACGCTGTCGCGGCTCAGGTCGCGCTCGCGATGCATCCCGGTCTCTCCGGCGAGGATCGGCGCGAGCTCGTCGAAGCGCTCACGTCACGCAAGTCGTACGCCTCGATCCTGCTCGACGCTCTCGAAGCCAAGCGCATCGAGCGCGCCGACATTTCCGCGCTCGCCGCGCGGAAGATCGAGTCGCTTGGCGACGAGTTGCTCGCAGCCCGGCTCGCAGCGCTGTGGGGTGCCGTCAAGGCGTCCTCCGAGGAGAAGCAGCAGCGAATCGCAGAGTATCGAGCGAAGCTCGCACCTGAGCTGCTCGCCCAAGCGGACCGCGCGCGCGGGCGCGAAGTGTTTTCGCGAACGTGCCAGCAGTGCCACGTGTTGTTCGGGACCGGTGGAGACATCGGGCCAGAGCTCACCGGTGCGAATCGCGCGGATCTGGAGTACCTCCTCTCGAACGTGCTCGACCCGAGCGCGGTGGTCGGCAAGGACTACCAGAGCACCCTCGTGTGGACGCACGACGGTCGACTCGTCAGCGGCATTCTGGCGGAGGAGACGGAGACGTCGATCGTCTTGAAGAACGAGCGCGAGCGTGTGGTGATTGCGCGTTCGGAGATCGAGTCCCAGCGGCTGAGCGAGCTCTCGACGATGCCCGAGGGACTGCTGGATCTGCTGAAGCCCGAGGAAATCGTCGCGCTCTTTGCCTACTTGCAGGGAACGGCTCAGGCGAACCTCCTCGCAACTCCCCGCAACGTTGCGTCGCTCTTCGATGGCGAGACGCTGCGGTACTGGCGGTTTGCTGGGAACGTGTGGAGCGTCGAGAACGGAGAGCTCGTCGGGCGCGGTGCCCTCGAGCGGAACTCATTCCTCGCGAGCGAGCTCGAGCTGCGCAACTTCCGGCTCAAGTTCGAGGTCAAGCTCGAAGGAGATGTCGGCAACTCGGGCGTGCAGTTCCGCTCGATCGCGCACGACGACGGCGAGGTTTCGGGCTATCAGGCGGACATCGGTCCGGGCTGGTGGGGCAAGCTCTACGAAGAGCATGGCCGCGGCTTGATGTGGGATCGACCCGGCGAGCAGCACGTTCGCAAGGGCGAGTGGAACACCTACCAGATCGAAGCCATCGGGTCGAAGATCGTGACGCGCATCAACGATCAGGTGTGCGTCGAGCTCGACGATCCGATGGGCGCGCGCGTCGGCGTGATCGCGCTGCAGCTGCACTCCGGTCCGCAGACCGAGATCCGCTTCCGCAAGTTCCAGCTGACGGTCCTGCCCTAGCGAGCTCTCGCGCAGATTTGCGAGTTTTCGCGCGACCCAGACCCGCGCCGAGCGACGGGCGGTCGGAGGTCGTGAGATGTGGAGCTTGTTGTGCGGTGCATGGCTCGTCGCGATGGCGAGCGAGGGTGTCGGCGTTCGTGGGGGAGATCGAGAAGCGCGAGCGGCGTACGAGGCCCTTGTCGCGCAGGTGCGAGATCGGGAGCCGGACAAGCGGCGCTCCGCGGTCCGTGCGCTGGCCGAGTGGGGCAGCGCGGAGGCTTGGCGCGAGGTCTTCTGCGCGCTCGGAGACGGTGAATCCAAGGTCGGAGATGCAGCGCAGGAGTCGCTCGGGCGCATCGTCGATCCGCGTGTGGCGGTCGAGCTCCTAGGGAACGCCGGACTCGGTTCGAAGGACGACCGCGTTGCGAGGCGGGTCGCGGAGGGGATGGGGCGAGTTCAGGTTCCGCTCGACGCCGAGCGTATCGCGCGGGAGCTCTCGTCTCGGGACGCAGAACGAACGCGATTGCTTCTAGGCTCCGTAGAACGTCTCGCGCGTGCCCAGCGACTCAACGGCCGTGTGGAGCGCTTGGTAGATGCCGTCGAGCGCTTGGAACGCTCGGGCAGCGATCCGCTGGTGTCCGCGACCGCGCTCTGCACGCTTGCCGAGATTGCGCCAGAGCTTGCACACCGAAGAGCGAATGACGCGCTGCGAGACTCGGCGCCTGCGCGTCGCTGCGCTGCGGGCTTCGTGCTGGCGCGTCTCAAGTCGCCGGATGCGATGTCGGGTGCGGTGCTGCTCGCGCGCGACCGTGAGCCTGGAGTTCGTCTGCGTGGTGTGGAGTGCCTCGACGCCATCGGCACGCGTGCGTCGATGCTCGCGATCGTCGCACGCTTGGCCGACGAGCCGCGCATGCGGCTGCGCTGGCGCTCGGTGGAGCTCTTGCAGCGTACGTCAGGCTTGAAGCACCGACTCGACCCACGACCTTGGCAGCTTTGGGTCGACGGGCTTCCCGAAGGTGGCGTGGTTCGGCGGGGACTTGCGACGGACGCGTCGGGACGCGGCGCCGACGGGCAGGTGACGCGTGCGAGCGGATTCGCTGGGCTCTCACTGCAGAGCGATCGCGTGACGTTCCTCTTCGACTTCTCGGGCTCGATGTGGATGCCCATGGCGGACGGGCGCATTCCCAAGGACATCGTGACGGACAAGTTGCGACTCGCCTTGGAAGCCTTGCCCGAGACGACGGCGTTCAATCTGATTCCCTACACGAACGTGCCGATTCCGTGGTCGCCGTCGCTGCGCCCGGCGCGTCGAAAGGACATCGCCGAAGCACTCGAGTGGTTCGCTCGCTGCCGTGAAAAGGGCCGCGGCAACTTCTACGACGCCGCGCGGCTTGCGTTGATGGACCCCGACGTCGACACGCTCGTCGTGCTCACCGATGGAGTGCCTACGGGCGGCATGCACAGTGACATGGACCTGATCGTCTCGCTGCTCGGCGACTTCTCTCGCATTCGACCGGTCCTCGTGGATTCGATCCTCGTGGACTCTCCGACGGGCACCGCGCGCCGCTGGCGCGAGCTCTCGGCGCGCACGGGCGGTCGCTCGATCGAAGTGGACCTCGCGCAGCCGTGAGGGTGTTCCATCAACAGCGCGGCCCGCGCAGGCCGCAGGGGCTCGCGCGGGCCGCGGAGAGCGGAGCTTGGTTCCGCGCGCCGTCAGATGTGCAGCGCGCGACCGTCGACCGCGAGCGCGGCTTCCTTGACGACCTCCGCGAGCGTCGGGTGCGCGTGGCAGGTGCGCGCGAGGTCTTCGGAGGAGGCTCCGAACTCCATCGCGGCCACGGCCTCGGCGATCAGGTCACCGGCGCGTGCGCCGACGATGTGGACGCCCAAGATGCGGTCGGTGTCCTTGTGCGCGAGGATCTTGACCTTGCCGTCCGACGCTCCGAGGGCCTTCGCGCGGCCGTTGGCGAGGTAGGGGAAGGCGCCCTTGCGATAGGGGATGCCCGCGGCGACGAGCTCTTCCTCGGTCTTGCCGACGCCCGCGACTTCGGGGTGCGTGTAGACGACGTTGGGGATCGCGTCGTAGTTGACGTGCCCGTAGCCCGTGGCGATGTGCTCGACGCAGGCCACGCCTTCTTCCTCCGCCTTGTGGGCGAGCATCGGGCCGGGGATCACGTCGCCGATCGCGTAGATGCCCTTGGCACTCGTGCGGTAGTGCGCGTCGACCGGGATGCGGCCCTTGGGGTCGAGCGCGATGCCCGCCTTGTCGAGGGCGAGGCCCTCGGTGTTCGGGCGGCGGCCGACGGAGACCAGCACGCGGTCGGCGTGCAGCGGCTCTTGGCCTTCGATCGTGACCACAGCGCCGTTGGCGTCCTTGCGCGCGCCCGTGACCTTCACGCCGAGGCGGAACTCGAGCCCCTGCTTGGCGAGGATCTTCTGCGCCTCCTTGGCGATCTCCGCGTCGTTCGCGGGCAGGATGCGGTCCATGTACTCGAGCACGGTGACCTTCGCGCCGAGTCGGCACCAGACCGAGCCGAGCTCGAGGCCGATCGCGCCCGCGCCGATCACCACCAAGTGCTTGGGCACCTCCTGCCACGCCAGCGCCTCCGTGCTCGTGCCGACGCGCTCGCCGTCGAGCTCGATGCCTTTCAGCGTCGCGCTCGTCGAGCCGGTCGCGATCAGCACGTGCTTGGCTTCGAGCGCCGTCACCGCGCCGTCTGCCGCGACGACTTCGACCTTGGTGCCGCCCGCGAGGCGGCCATGGCCTTCGTAGCGCGTGATCTTGTTCTTCTTGAACAGTCCCGCGATGCCCTTGGTGAGCGTGTCGACCACGCCGTCCTTGCGCGCGAGCATCGCCTTGAGGTCGAGCTCGACGTTCTTGGCCACGATGCCGTGACTCGCGAAGGTGTGGCGCGTCTCGTGGTACAGCTCGCTCGACTCGAGGAGCGCCTTGCTCGGGATGCAGCCGATGCGCAGGCAGGTTCCGCCGAGGCGGGGTTCCTTTTCGATGCAGGCGACGTCGAGGCCGAGCTGCGCGGCGCGGATCGCGGCCACGTAGCCGCCGGGGCCCGCGCCGATGACGACGAGGTCGTGCTTCTTCGCTTCGGCCATGGCTCAGACCTCGAGCAGGAGGCGCGTCGGGTTCTCGACGAGCTCCTTGATGCGCTTCAGGAACGTCACGGCCTCGCGACCGTCGACGATGCGGTGATCGTAGGAGAGCGCGACGTACATCATCGGCCGGATCACGACTTGACCGTTGATGGCGACCGGTCGCTCTTGGATCGCGTGCAGGCCGAGGATGCCCGACTGCGGGGGATTCAAGATCGGCGTCGAGAGCAGCGAGCCGTAGATGCCGCCGTTGGAGATCGTGAAGGTACCGCCGGTGAGCTCTTCGAGCGTGAGCTTGTTCTCTTGGGCCTTCTTGCCGAGCTCGCCGATGGCGCGCTCGATGTCGGCGAAGCCCATCGTCTCGGCATTGCGCAGGATCGGGACCACGAGGCCCTTGCCGCCGCCGACGGCGATGCCGATGTCATAGAAGTGGCGGTACACGATGTCCGTGCCGCGCACTTCCGCGTTGACTTGCGGGATTTCCTTCAGGGCCTCGATCGCGGCCTTCACGAAGAAGCTCATGAAGCCGAGCTTGGTCTTGTGGCGCTCGACGAAGCGCTCCTGATGGGCCTTGCGCAGCGCCATCGCCTCGCTCATGTCGATCTCGTTGAACGTGGTGAGGATCGCGGCCGTGCTCTGCGCGTGCACGAGGCGCTCGGCGATGCGCTTGCGCATCGGCGTCATCGGCACGATCTCCTCTTGGCGCGAGCCCGCAGGGCGCGCGGGTACGGCCGCGGGTGCCGCAGCTGCGGGCGCCGGAGTCGGCGCCGTCGGAGTCTTGGTCGTATGACGCTGGACGTCTTCCTTGAGCAGACGGCCGCCGGGGCCGCTCGCCGCGACTTCCGTTGCCGAGAGGCCGCGCTGGGCGAGCTCGCGGGCAGCAGCCGGCATCACAACCTTCTCACCCTTCGACGGGACGGGAGCGGGGGCCGCCGCCGTGGGCGCCGGGGCCGTGCCTCCCTTCACCGGCGGCGGCGCGGGCTGGGCACCGACCTCGAAGTAGCCGATCACCTCGCCGACCAGCGCCTTGTCGCCCTTGCGCTTGAGCGTCTTCACCACGGCGCCGGCACCGGGCGCGGGGAGCTCGACCGTGACCTTGTCGGTCTCGATGACCACGAGACCTTCGTCGGCGCGCGCGAGCTCGCCGGGCTTCTTCAGCCAGTCGCCGAGCTGGACTTCGGTGATCGACTCGCCGACGGAGGGAACCTTGAGTTCGACGGGCATGGAGGAGCGGTCCTTGCTGCGGAAGGTGGGCGTGCGAAGGTGTTGGGATCAGGCTTGGGCGAAGGCGCGCTCGAGCAGCGCGGCCTGTTCGATCTTGTGGCTCGCGGGCGAGCCCGTGGCCGGGGAAGCCGCCGCGCGGCGTGCGAGGCCGCGGAAGCCGCGGCCGCAGAGGTGCTCGCCGAAGCGGCTGCGCAGGTAGCGCCACGCACCGGCGTTCTCCGGCTCTTCCTGCGCCCAGACGACCTCGGCCGACGGGTTGTAGGGAGCGAGGGCCGCCGCGAGTTCCTCTTCCGTGAGCGGATAGAGCTGCTCGACGCGCAGGATCGCGACGTCGAGGGCGCCACGCTTCTCGCGCTCGTCCTCGAGCTCGTAGGCGAGCTTTCCGCTGCACAGCACGATGCGCCGCACTTGCGAGGCGTCGAGCGCCCGTGCGTCGGCGAGGATCCGCTGGAAGCGACCCGTCGTGAACTGCTCGAGCGGCGAGACGCACTTGGGGTGACGCAGCAGGCTCTTCGGCGTCATCACCACGAGCGGCTTGCGCCACGGACGCACGACCTGACGGCGCAGGCAGTGGAAGAGCTGCGCGGGCGTGGTCGGGTTGACGACCTGAATGTTGTCCTCGGCTGCGAGGTCGAGGAAGCGCTCGAGGCGCGCGCTGGAGTGCTCGGGGCCTTGGCCCTCGAAGCCGTGGGGCAAGAGCATCACGAGGCCGGACAGGCGGTTCCACTTGTCCTCGGCGCTCACGATGAACTGGTCGATGATCGGCTGGGCGACGTTGGCGAAGTCGCCGAACTGCGCCTCCCACGCGACGAGGCCATCGGGGAAGTCGAGGCTGTACCCGTACTCGAAGCCGAGCACACCCGACTCCGAGAGCGGCGAGTTGCGGATGTACACCGGCGCCGCGCTCGCGCCGAGGCTCGCGAAGATCTCGTGCTGGCGGCCGTGGTCGTAGTCGTGGAGCACCGCGTGGCGGTGGCTGAAGGTGCCGCGCTCGGCGTCTTGGCCTGTGAGGCGCACGCGGTGACCGGCAGCGGCGAGCGAGGCGATCGCGAGCGCTTCGCCCGCGGCCCAGTCGAGCGCCTTGTCGCCGCGAGCCATCTCGCGCCGCGCGTCGAGCGTGCGCTCGAGCTTGGGGTGGATGCGGAATCCTTCGGGCACGGTGGCGAGTGCTTCGAGCAGCTCGGCTGCGTGCGCTCGTTCGATCCCGGTGTCGATTTGCGCGACGGCCGACTCGGGACCGCCGACGTAGTCCTTCCAACGCGAACCTTGGCCGTCCTTGGTCGCGACGAAGCCGTCAGAGCGCGCGCGGGAGAGGTCCTCTTCGAGCTTCGCGCGCCGCTCGCGCGCGATGGCCTCGGCCTCGTCGCGCGTCACTTCGCCAAGGCGCAGCAGGTGATCGAGGTAGCCTTCGCCCACGGGCTTGCGCTGCGCGATCGCTTGGTAGAGCAGCGGGTCCGTGAAGCTCGGCTCGTCGCCCTCGTTGTGGCCGCGACGGCGATAGCCGTACATGTCGATCACGACGTCGCGCTTGAAGCGCGCGCGGAAGTCGAGGGCGAGCTGGACGACCTGCGCCACGGCCTCGGGATCCTCCCCGTTCACGTGGAAGATCGGGATCTGCAGCATCTTCGCGACGTCGGTGCAGTAGGTCGACGAGCGCGAGTCCTGCGGGCCGGTCGTGAAGCC
Source organism: Planctomycetota bacterium (assembly GCA_044355055.1). GTDB lineage: Bacteria > Planctomycetota > UBA1135 > UBA1135 > F1-120-MAGs118. The sequence continues at coordinate 11,303 of JBIKYW010000026.1, forward strand.
GATCTGGTTGTTCACGACGACGTGGATCGTGCCGCCGGTGCGGTAGGCGCCGAGCTCGGAGAGGTTGAGCGTCTCCTGCACGATGCCCTCGCCCGCGAAGGCGGCGTCGCCGTGGATCAGGAGCGCGAGGCTGCGGTCGCCGTCGCGGTCGCCCGTGCGGTCTTGCTCCGCGCGCACGCGGCCCATCGCGACTGGGTTCACGAACTCGAGGTGGCTCGGGTTGAAGCACAGGGAGAGCTGAATCGCGTGTCCGCTCGGCGTCGGATAGCTCGACGTGAAGCCCTTGTGGTACTTGACGTCGCCGCGGCCCATGTAGAGCTGGGGGTCGGCGTCGGCGAACTCGCGGAAGATGTCCGCCGCGGGCTTGCCCATGATGTTGGCGAGCACGTTGAGGCGGCCGCGGTGGGCCATGCCGATCACGACCTCGTCGATGCCCTGCGCGCCGCAGTGCTCGAGCGCGAGGTCGAGCAGCGGGATCAGGCTCTCGCAGCCTTCGAGCGAGAAGCTCTTGGCGCCGAGGAACTTCTTCTGCACGAACTCCTCGAACAAGACCGCGTCTTGCAGCTTGGCGAGGATGCGCACCTGACGCTCGCGCGAGACCTCGAGGCGGTTCTCGCTCCCTTCCATGCGCTCTTCGAGCCAGCGCTTCACGCCGAGGTCGTCGATGTGCATGTACTGCGCTCCGATCGAGCGGCAGTACGTGTTGCGCATGCGGTCGAGGACCGAGCGCAGCGTCTCGATGCCCTTGCCATGGAACGTGCGCGCGCTGACCTTGCGGTCGAGGTCGTCGGGGCCGAAACCGTAATACGCGGGCTCGAGCTCGGGATGCGGCGGGCGCGGCAGGCCGAGCGGGTCGATGTTCGCAATCAGGTGGCCGCGCACGCGGAAGCCGCGGATCAACTGGTCGGCGCGGTCTTGGATGTCCGCGACGCTCGCTTCGGCGCGTTCCTTGGGAGTCTCACCCTGCAGGTGCAGGGGCTGCGCCACGGGTGCGATCGGTGTCGCGGCGGGCTCGCTCCAGCCTGCGCCGCCCTGCGAGTCGAAGTAGGCGCGCCAGTCCGCCGAGACCCCGTTGGGATCGCGGAGGTACTCGCTGTAGAGGCCCTCCACGAAGGCCAGATTGAGGCTGCTCTGCAGTTGGGATTCCATGGGGCGAAGCGGGGGGATGGGCGGGGGAGTTTCTAGCCCTTTCCGACCCACGTTCCGAAGGCCGAGGAGGATACCGGAAGCGACCCGCCGCCGTCATTCTTCGGCCCTGCCGAGCCCAGCGGAAACCGCTGCGGCGGGGGCGCGAGGCTAGAAATCGCCCAATTCGCCGCGGACGCTCCACAGCGGGCGCCCGCTCGATCCCGAGAGCAGTCGCACTTCGCCGACGGTGGAGTTCGGGGCCGCTTCGCTGGCAGGGGCGAGCGGGAGCCCGAGGGCCAGCTCGTCCGTGCCGTCTCCGTCGAGGTCCGGCACCGCGCACAGGGGCATCGCGCCGCCGAGCACCGCGGTCGGAACCGGCGCAAAGAACCCCTCGCCTTCGAGGGGCTGGATCCAGAGCGAGCGAGCGGCAGTCGAGCTGTTCGCCAAGACGTAGCGGCTCGACTTCGCGTTGGCACCGCCGAGCAGCGCGACCGACGTGGTCCATTCTTGTCCGATCAGCGCTGCGGCGCGCTGATCGAACGGCAGGATCCTCGTGCCCGAGAACAGCTGCGCCCCGAAGCGGCCGGCGTGGCCTTCGGGGACCGAGCCAACGATGAAGTCTTCGCGGCCGTCGCTGTCGAGATCCGCGCCCGCGGCGACGGCGGAGCCGAACTCTCCGTGGCTCAGGGTGCCGCAGATGCGAAAGAGCACCGCACCGTTCCCGCCCGAGAGGCCGAACACGCTCCCGCCCGTACCCGCGTTCGAGCCCGAGCCCGGCGCGCCGACGAGCAGATCGTGCAATCCGTCGCCGTCGAAGTCTCCGCCGCGCGCGAGGCAGACTCCGAACCGATCGCGCGGATTTTCGGCCTTCGAGTGCCACAGCTGCGAGCCGTCGCGCCCCGAAAGGGCGATCACGCAGCCCAGCGCTCCCGGCGCGGGCGACTCGACCTCCGGAGCGGTGACTGCAACGTCCGCGAGCCCATCGCCGCTAACGTCGGGGAGCAGCGCGACCGCATAAGCGAAGCGTCCGACCTCGCTCGGCGCGTCGACCTGCCACAGCAGCGAGCCGTTCCAACCCGAGTACGCGCGCAGGTAGCCGCTCGGCAGGCCCGACTCGCGCTCGCGCTCGTCGAGCGCGCCGACCACGAGGTCGGGGACCGCGTCGCCATCGAGGTCGAGACCACCCGAGAGTGAGCGACCGAAGCGATCGTCGCGCAGGAGGCCGTGCAGCGTGTAGAGCACCCGCCCGTTCGTGCCGGAGAGCACGCGCACGAAGCCGGGCTGGCCCGGCCCCGAGCGCTGCGCGCCGACCGCGAGCTCGGAGCTACCATCGCCGTCGAGGTCGCCGAGCGCGGCGAGCGTCGAGCCGAACTGCTGTCCCTCGGCCTTCGAGGCGGGGAGACGGCGCAGCCCCTGTCCCGAGGCCGCATCGACAGCGCAGAGCGCGATGGCCGTCGCGAGCAGGACTTGGGGGAGCTTCGGCATGGTGGGTGGTCTCCTCGGTGGCCTCCGGGGCGGCGAGCACCCGCTCCCCACCCCAGAGTCCAAAGTCTAGCCC
>JBIKYW010000326.1:0-4339 GCA_044355055.1 Planctomycetota bacterium
CGACGCGCCGGAGGGCGCGGCGTGCTCGCTCGATTCGCGCAAGCACGCCATGGCCACTGCGACCGCCGCCGCAGCGCTGGCGCGTGCAACCCACTACGCGGAGCCCGAGACCGCCTACACGGCTGGGCTGCTCGCTTCGATCGGCTCGCTCGCGCTGTGGCAACTCGACGAGCGCGGCATGCGGGACGTGCAGGCTCGTGCGGCGCACTCTGCGCTCCCGGGCTGGCTGGCAGCCGAGCGCGAGCACTTCAACTTCGACCACGAGCTCTTGGCCCTCACGCTGGCCGACGCTTGGAGCCTGCCTTACGAGCTGCACGATGTGCTGTCGGCGCTCTACCGCACGCCCGAGGAACTGGAGCGGATGGGAGCCGAAGGGGTCGACGTGCACCTCGCCTCGCTCGTTCGAGCCGGCTTCTATGCGGCCCACGATGCGGGCTTCCCGCTGCACACCACGCTCGTGCTCGACCCACCCCCGGCCGACGCGCAGCGCTTGTTCGACGCGGTCGATCTTTCGAGCGTTCTCGAGCAGGTCCGCGACGCCGTGGGTCGCGCCGCCGAGCTCTCACGCCCGCGCGCGCGCTCGATCGAAGCTGTCTTCCCGACGATGATGGCCGCGCGGGAGGAATTGCAGCGCCGCCTTTTGGAGCGCGAGCACGTGCTGCGCGCGAGCCAGTCGGTGTTCGACGTCCTGAAATACAGCTTCGAGCGCCTCGGCGACGGCGACCCTCTGCCCGGCGTGATGCTGCAGACCATGGAGCACATGGACTTCCGCCGCATCTCGTGCCTCGAGCTCGACGAACGCGAGGCTCGCCTCGTGGTCAAGCTCTCGCAAGCCGTTCCGGGTGAGACGCGCACGGCCGAAGGGCGCTGGGTTCCCTGTCCCGCGGAGCGCGACTCGCTGGAGCGCGCGGCCCGCATCGACCGCGAGGCGCACGACCCGCTGCATCAACGTGTCCTCGAGCTGTGCGACGTTCACTCCGCAGTGATCGCGCCGCTGCGAGACCTCGAGTCGGGCCGACGCATGCTGCTCGTCGCCGATCGCGGTCGCGCGGGGCGCGCTCCCGTTCCTGGCGAGGAACACGCGCTCGGCAGCATCGCCGACCAAGCGAGCTTGCTCGTCAAGTTCGAGCGCATGGAGCGAGCGAACAAGCAACTCGCCACGCAGGATCCGCTGACGGGCGCGGCTACCCGGCGCAAGCTCATGGAGCGACTCGAGTTTCTCGCCAGCCAGAGTGAGCGCACGCGACTGCCGTTCTCGCTGCTCATCATGGACCTCGACCACTTCAAGCGCTTCAACGACACGATGGGCCATCAGACCGGCGACAGCCTGCTGCAAGACCTCGTGCGGATCCTGCAGGCAAGCGTGCGCAAGGGCGATCTCGTCGCGCGCTACGGCGGTGAGGAGTTCGTCGTTTTGCTGCCGAGCTGCGCAATCGACCGCGCTCTCGAGCTCGGCGAAGAACTGCGGCGCATCGTGCATGCCTACGGCGTGGAGCGCCTCGACAGCTATCGCGGTCTCCAAGTCTCGATCTCCATGGGCGCCGCCCAATGGCAACGGGGCGAGGGTGCCGCCGCGCTGATCGGCCGTGCCGATGCCGCGCTCTACGAGGCCAAGCACGCTGGCCGCAATCGGGTGATGCGCGCAGCGTGAGCCGAGGCGATCGGCTGCAGTCAATCAGCCCGCGTGATCGCAGCCAGCGACCGAGCGCGCCGGCTCGGTCTGGCTCGCGAGTGCGCGCTGTGCGAGCACGGTGAGCTCGATCCGACGACCCGTCTCACGCAACTCCGCGTCGACTGCGCCACGCAGCAGCTCGATTCGACCACGGACGCGCTGACTGAGCGCGGGGTCCCGACCGTTCGCGGTCGCAGCCCATTGCTCGAACGCGCGCGCTGCGCGGCGGGAAGCCGCATCGATTTCGGTCGCACCCGCGCGCGGGTCGCTGGTCCGCTCGAAGAGCAGCGCCAACGCGAGTTCGAGCTCGACCTGAGGATCCTCGTGGGGCACGCTCACGCTCCGCGCGACGACGCCTCGACTTGGTTCCACGCCTGCTGCAAGGTGACCAAGACCTTGCGCGCCGACGCAACCTGCTCGGGATCTTGCGTGCGCTGAGCTTCCCGCAGCCGGTCCTCGATGAAGAGGTAGAGCTGCTCGAGGCTCTCGGCGACATCGGGTGCGACGTTCTTGTCGAGCGAGCAGCGCAGCTCGGCGACGACGGCATCCGTACGGGACAGAAGAACCGCCCAACGCGAGCCCGGACCGCCGGGCGTCTCTTGCGCGGCTTGATCGAGGAAACGCAAGGCGCCCGCGTACAGCATGCGCACGATCTTGATCGGCGGCGCGTTCTCGAAGGCAGCCTCGCGGTAAGCGCCGGCGGCGGAGCGGGGATCCATGCGGTCGTTCCTGCGGTGGTTCAGCGGTTGAGGTAGGCGGACTGGCTTTGGAGTTGGGCCATCAAGCTCTCGAGCGACGCAAAGCGGCGCGTCAGCTGCTCCTGCATGCGATCGATGCGCATTTCGCGCTGCTCGATGCGCTCGTTGATGCCCTTGATGTTGGCGTTGAGCGTCTCGACGCGCGCGTCGAACACGCCCTTGTAGAAGTTGCCCGACTGGTCGCCATAGCTCTTCACGACCTGGTCGATCGCGCGGGCGAGGTCATCACCGAGGCCGGTGTCGGCTGTGATGTCGAAGTAGTAGCGCGGCGTTCCCACTGGCGCGCCGGCGTTGTCAAAGCCGTCGGTATCCGCGAAGAGATCGGCGAACTTCGCGAGGTCCGCATCGATCTTCGCGTCCATGACCTTGTCGTTGATCTTGAGCGAGCCGTCCGACTGGCTCTCGACTCCGACGAGCCGCAGCGTGCCATAGCCCGACGTATCGGCGCTCACCTGCGCTGCCGTTTGACCGAACAGAGCTCCGGAAAGCGTGCGCTGGATCGTCTTGAGTGCCGAGTCGCCGAAGAGCGCGCCACCCGGCCCCTTCTCGGGGTCGTACTTGTTCTGATCGCGAACGAACTTGACGACCTCGTTGTAGGCGTCGACGAACTCCTTGACCTTGCCTTTGACGGCCGTCTTGTCGGCCTCGACCGTGAACTGCACGGTCTTCGCCGGATCCGCGTCGAGAAGCGAGATCGACACACCCGCGATCACATCGTCGAAGTCGTTGTCGGTGCGCTCCACCGTGAGACCGTTGACCACGGCGATCGCGTTCGATCCAACACTGATGTTGTTCGTGCTCTGCGCAACGCCCTGTGCATTGGGACCCGCGGCGTTGATCGAGAGATTCGTGACCGTCGTGGCGATCGCACCGATGCGATAGTCCTTGCCCGTCTGCTTCGCGGTCAGCACGAGCTGCCAGCTCGGCGCCGCACTCGTACCTGCGTTGACGACAGTGGCCGCGACCTTGTCCGCGGCGACCGTATTGATCTTGGACGCGATGTCGTTGAGCGACGAAGTCGCCGCGTCCATCGTCGCCGTGTACGTCTGGCCGTCGTAGGTGAACGAAACGGTTTGACCGTCGACCGTGCCAAGGTCGGCCTCCGGATCCGCGACGCCGTTGAAGGCCCAGCGATCGGTGGTGGCGACTTGGTTGACGACGAGCGAGTGCGTTCCGGCCGCCGCTGAACCGCTGGCGGAGATCGTGGCGAGCCCCTCTTCGCTCTGGCTTACCTTGAACGAGAGAAATCCCGCGAGCGAACCGAGCGCATTGGCCTTCGTGCGGAGGGCGTCGACCTTTCCGCGGAAGGTGTTGAGCAGGTTGATCTTGTCCTGATCGCCCTTCTTGCGCGACTCCATCTGCTGGATCGGCACGCGCTCGACGGCGATCAACGCGTCGATGATCGCGCGCGTGTCGAGGCCGCTGCCCAGTCCACCAAAGCTGATCGGTGATGCCATGCTCGTGTTCCGCGAAGCCGTTTCCGGCCGCATGGAGTTATCGGCGGCTCACCGGCGGCGGATTAGCGCGACTTCGACGGACACGTGCGCATGGAAAGATCTTCCCTACCGAGCATGCGAACCGGCGCGACCCCCCGTGCCCGGGGAGCCGCGCCGCCCTCTTCGTCCACAGGACGATTTTCTTGGATCAGGCGAGCAGCCGGAGCGCGAGCTGCGGCTGGACGTTGGCCTGCGACAGGACGCTGATGGCGGCCTGCTGGAGAATCGAGTTGCGCGTGAGATCGCTCGTCTCGGTCGCCACGTCGACGTCGCGGATGCGGCTCTCGGCGGCCGAGAGGTTGTCGCGCGTGTTGAGGATCGAGGAGATCGCGCTGGTCAGGCGGTTCATCTGCGCGCCGAGGGTGCCGCGCGTGGTCGTCACCGTGTCGATGGCGGTGTCGATTGCCGCGAGC
>JBIKYW010000027.1:0-13953 GCA_044355055.1 Planctomycetota bacterium
ATTCTTCGCATGGGCCGCGCTCGCGGCCGCTCCGCTCGCCGTCGGCGCGGTGCTCGCGTTCGGACCCGATCCCGTTGCGCTCGCCGCGCGCGAGCCGCTGCGGGAGCGCGCCAGGGACTACGTAGGCGCCGCGTCCTGCGCTTCCTGCCACCCGGACCACCACGCGAGCTGGGCGCGAACCTTTCACTCCACGATGACGCAGCTCCCCGAGCACGGACGCGTCCTCGGGGCTTTCGACGGCGGTGCGCGCGAGTTCTACGGAGGACGTGCCGTGCCCTTCGAGCGAGACGGCGCGTACTGGATGCGCATTCCCGACGGCGCGTCGGAGCGCGAAGCCAAGGTCGCCTTGTGCGTCGGCTCGAATCGTTACCAGCAGTACTTCGAGCAAGTCGACGAGGTCGAGGGCGGCGAGCTGCGGCGCCTGCCACTTCTCTGGCACGTGGGGGAGGCGCGTTGGATGCACATGAACGGCGCGTTTCTGGAGCCCGACGACACGCGCTTCGATGCCCATGCGGCGAGCTGGAACGACAACTGCATCTTTTGCCACAACACGGGCGTCGAGCCGCGGATGTCGCCGCGCGAGCGACGCTTCGAGTCGCGCGTCGCGGATCTCGGGATCGCCTGCGAAGCGTGCCACGGACCGGGCCGAGAACATGTCGAGGCCATGGGATCTCCGTGGGCGCGGCTCTTTGGGACCGACGACGACGGACTCGGCGCCGGGATCGTGAATCCAGAGTCGCTCTCGCAGGCCGAGTCCCTGGCGCTCTGCGGCCAGTGCCACTCCCAGAGACTGCCGGACCCGCTCTCGCGCATCGGTGAGTTCCTCGACAAGGGGCCGAGCTTCCGGCCCGGCGACGTGCTCGCGGGCCACGTGACTCCGATCACGAGCGAGACGCCGAGCGTCGCGGCTGCGCAGCCGGAGCTCTTCCGCCAGCGTTTCTGGGCCGATGGCACGGCGCGTCTCACGGCGTACGAGTACCTCGGCATCACGCAGTCGGCGTGTGTGCGCGGCGGCGAGTTGACGTGCCTCTCGTGCCACGAGATGCACGGCGGGGACGTGCACGGACAGCTCGAGCCCCGCATGCGCGGTGACGCAGCGTGCACGCAATGTCATGCGGAGATCGCAGCGGACATCTCCGCGCACACGCACCACGCGCCCGATTCGAGCGGCTCGCGCTGCATGGAATGTCACATGCCGCGCGCGGTCTACGGCGTGCTCGACATTCACCGCAGCCACCGCATCGAGATTCCCGATGTGAAGCGCGATGTCGAGGCGGGCCGTCCCCATGCTTGTACGAGCTGTCACCTGAGCGAGAGCGCGCTCTGGGCAGCGCAGGCGATGGCGGCGTGGTGGGGCGAGCGCTACGAGGCGCCGAGCTTCCGGCCCGACGGCGCTCCGCTCGAGCTCGCCGAGTCGCTCGCGTCCCTGCATGCGGGGGACGCCGTTCAGCGCGCTGTGGCGGCCCGGCACCTTGGGCGCGAGGATGCCGCCGAGCCGAAGCGGGAGCGCTACTTCGCGGCGGCTGCGCTCGCGGTGGCCCTCGGGGATGGCTATCCGGGGATTCGCTCGCTCGCTCTGCGCTCGCTCCGGCGCTTGGACGTCGAACTCGGGCTCGGCGTCTCGGCGGAGCTCGCGGCATTCGAGACCTTTGCCGACGTGGAGCGCCGACGAACTGCGATCACGACCTTGCTCGCGCGTCTCGCGGCCCGCGGGCCTGAACGCTGGGATCCGCCGCGTCCCGGTCAGCTCGTCGACGCGCGCTTCGAGGTCGAGTTCGCCACCCTGCTCGGCTTGCTCGAGCTGCAGTCCAACCGCGTGATCTCCATCGGCGAATGAACGATCCTGCGCTTGCCAAGGCTCTGCGGACGGGCTGGTGGCTGCTCGCGACGAGCTTGCCGCTCGGACTCGCGCTCGAGGCGCTCCACGCTTGGAAGGTGCGCGGTTTCTTGGAGAGCGAGACGCGGCGCGAGCTGTGGCGGCTGGCGCACGCCCACGGAACGCTGCTCGCCGTGCTGCTCCTCTGCTTTGTCGCCGTTGCGGAACGTCATCTTGCGCCCGAGCGTCACGCTGCGATCTCGCGCGAGCTCCGCCTCGGCGCCATCGCCATGCCTCTGGGCTTTTTCCTGGGTGGTGTCCTGAACTCCGAGGGGGATCCCTCCCTCGGGATTGCGCTCGTGCCACTGGGCGCGCTGGCGTTGATCACAGCCCTCGTGCGCGCTGCGCTCGCCACGCGCTGAGAGCTTCCCATGGCCGTCGGAGTTGCGATTTTCGTCGTCACGTACCTGCTCATCGCGGGCCGACGGCTGAGCTGGCTGCCCATCGATCGGCCCGCGGGCGCGCTCGCGGGGGCGGTGGCGATGGTGGCGTTCGGCGTGCTCACGCCCCGCGAGGCCATCGAAGCGGTGCACGGCGAGACATTGCTGTTGCTCTTTGGACTGATGGGGATCGGCGCGTTCCTCGCCGTCGACGGGTTCTTGGATCGCGCCGCGGATGCGCTGGCCGCTCGCTGCGGAACGGCTTCTGCGCTGCTAGGCGCGCTCGTGTGGGGCGCGGGCGTGCTGTCCGCGGTGATCACGAACGACGCGGTCTGCGTGCTCGTCGCCCCGCTGGTGGTAGCGTGGATTCGGCGGTTGGGCGTTCCCGCGCTTCCCTTCCTACTCGCCCTCGCGACGGGTGCGAACACCGGCTCGGTGGCGACACTGGTCGGGAATCCACAGAACATGCTGTGCGGACAGCTCGGCGGACTCGACTACGGACGCTATCTGCTGCACGTCGGGCCCATCGCGCTTGGCGGGCTCGCGCTCAATCACGCGCTGATCGCGTGGATGTTCCGGCGCGAACTGGCGCGGAAGCTGCCCGCCGTCTCGGCTCCACGCGTTCTGAATGCGCGCAGCGCTGTAACGCTGGGCGTGCTGTTCGCGACCGTTGCCGCTTACCTCTTGGGCACCGATCTCGCTTGGACCGCGGCGGGTGGCTTCACGCTGCTGATGTTCGTGCACCGTGCGGAGACGTCGACGCTCTGGGCACGCATCGATTGGGCGATCCTGCTGTTTTTCGCAGGGCTCTTCGTGGCCGTGGAGGGTCTCTCGCACAGCGGCGCGACCGAGTGGTTCTTTGCGCGCTTCCCGCTCGCGGCGGATGCTGGTTCGAGCGCGGACCTGTGGCGTGCGAGCGGCGTGTTCTTGCTCGGCTCGAATCTGGTCTCGAACGTGCCGTTCATCTTGGTGGTGCAAGACGAGCTCGCGCGTTTTCCGGACCGAGAGCTCGCGTGGGAGCTGCTCGCGATGGCCTCGACCTTCGCAGGGAACCTCACGCTGCTCGGAAGCGTCGCCAACGTGATCGTCGCCGAGCGCGGCCGCGAGGTCGGCGGGATCGGGTTTCTCGCGTACCTGCGCGTCGGCCTCCCGCTCGCCGTCATGACGACGGCGCTCGGCACGGGTTGGCTCCTGTGGTTGCGTGCGTGATCGTGGTCCCGCGAGGAGCTGCCTTGCTGTAGCGGCGCGAGTTTCAGGCGGGCGCGAAGTGCGCGGCCATGCGGCGTGCGATCACCTGCGTGAACTTCTCCGTCGAGAGCTGGCCGCCGATGTCGGCGGTCTTTTCGCCCTGCTCGATGGCGTCGAGGACGGCACTGCGCAGCGCCTTGCTCGCGTCGAGCTCGCCGAGGTGTCGAAGGAGCGAGGCCAGCGCGAACAGCGCGGCCGTCGGGTTGCACAGGCCCTTGCCTGCGATGTCCGGCGCCGTGCCGCCCGCGGGATCGAACATGGCGAGGCTGATCGCGCCGTTGTCGTGGAATGCATAGCTCGCGCTGTCGCCGAGCCCAACCGAGCCGATCAAGCCGCACAGCATGTCGGAGAGAAAGTCGCCGTACTCGTTGGGCGTCACGATGACCTGATAGCGCTCCGGCTTCATGATGATGCTCGCGAGCATCGAGTCGAAGAGCTCGCGACGGTACGGGATGCCGGGGTAGTCCTGCGCCACCGCGCCGCACGCTTCTTCGAACAGGCCGTCGGTGCCCTTCTGGATCGTGTACTTGGAGCTCGAGACCACGCCGCACTTCTTCAACATCGCGAGCTTGAAGGCGAAGCGGGCGGCGTGCCGCGACGGGTTGCGCTCGATCACGCGCAGGCTGACCGCGGTGTCGGGTCCGATGCGGCGGCCCGCGTCGTCGTAGGTTCCGCCGGTTCCGATGCGCACGACGTCGATGTCGATCGAGCGCGTGAAGTTGGTGGTGATGCCGCGGATCGTCACGACCGGGCGGTGGATCACCGAGAACTGGCAGCGGTCGCGCAGGATCTTGTTGGGGGACAGATCCTCGCTCGTGGTGGTCGTCGGGTACTTGAGCGCGACCTTGTGCGCACGCATGGCCGCTTCGGCCTCGTCGTACACGGCGTGACCGCGCTTGGCGCGGGCGGCTTCGGAGAGGTCGACGGCGAGGAACTCGAGCCGACACGGCAGCGTCGCGGCGAGGGCGTGAACGGAGGCGGAGAGCTCGGCGGAGATGCCGTCGCCGAGGAGCTCGACGACCTTGTAGGTCTTCATGGCGTGCCTGTCGTGGGGCAAGAGAGTCGCCGACAGCGGCCGGAGCGGCCGCTGCGCGCGATTTTCGGCCAAAGAGGATAGGGATCCGTCGAGGACCTGCAAGCGGGGCGGATTCCGGACGGAAGAAGAAGGCCTAGAGCGGCGTCGAAAGAACACGGCGCGGGGTACGCGGGGACCTTATCCTCTTGCGCCGCGGTGGAAAGCGATGGCGAAGTCCCACTCCAAGCTCCTGCTCGCTGCGCTCGGCGCGGCGTTCGTCGTACTCGGAGCCGTCGTGCTCGTCGTGCGCCGCCAGCCCGCGGCGACGCAAGCTGGGGAGGTGGCCGAGGCGCCGGTCGATCTCGGCGCGGCGTCGCCCGCGCCGCCGATCCCCAACGAGCTCTCGTCGCCGCTCGACGCTTCAGCGTCGCAGCCGACACGCACCGTCGGGCGCGACGCGGAGACTTCGGTGGCCTGGCCCGTGCGGGTCGAGCTGGAGCTTCTTCGCGGGGCGCACCTGCCGACGGCGAAGGGCGCGCAGCCGATGGGCAGCGGCGCGACGGCCAAGCTGCGCGGGAGGCTCCTGCGCGGCGAGGGCGGCGTGCAAGGCCGTGTCGCGTTCAGCGGCGGACCGAACGCGGGACGGGTTCTCGCGACCAACGAGCGCGGTGAGTTCGGCGCGCTCGATCTCTACCCGGGGCTCGCGGAGCTGCGGGTCACGGCGAGCGGCTTCGAGTCCGTGCGCGAGCTGCAGCTGCGCTCCAACCAGCTCGCGGAGCTCAACATCAGCTACGACCTGCCCGGGCAGTTCTACTGTCAGGTCTTCGACCGCGAAGGCAAGGGCATCCAAGGTGTCGACGTCGAGCTCGACGGCTCGCACGTGCGCACCGACGAGCAGGGCATCGCGCACTTCGGCTCGACGCCGGGTGGTGACATCGTGCAGCTCGTGTTGCGCAAAGACGGCTACGCGACGCAGTGTTCGCGCGTCTCTGTCGCAGCAGGCCGCGTGACCGAGCTCGGGCGCTACGCCTTCACGCTGCAGCCGGCGGCGTCGCTCGAGGTCACGCTCGGTGCTCGCGCCGGTGCTCGGCACGACGCGACGGTGATCCTGTTGCCCGAAGTCAGCGGCATGAACCGCTCGTACCCGTGGCATCGCGTGAGCCCCGCGAGGGTCGCACCGGGTACGACACTGCGGCTCGATGATCTGCCGCCGATTCGCGTCGCGGTGCGCGTCTTCCACGACGGCGCCGTGGCCAAGCCAGAGTCGACGATTGCGTTCCTCGATCCGGGGACCGTCGAGCGCGTCACGTTCGACTTCGAGCCCGCGCCCGCACTCGCAGGGATCGCGGTCGACGGCGCGGGACGGCGGCTCGAAAACGCGCGCATCGTGTGCGAAGCGCCCGATCGCATCGGCGCGACGCTGCAGTACCTCCAGCAGATGCCGCGCATCCTCGAGGAGGAAATCGTGCCGAGCTTCCCGCCGGGCGCGAGCGAAGCGCGGACCAACTTCAACGGCGAGTTCACGCTCGCGACGTGGCCCGCGCTCGGCGACACTCGCTACGTCTGGGGCGAGAGCGCGGACGGCAAGCTGTGGGGGGCGAAGGCCGTGCGCACCGATGCGACCGAGTTGCAGCTCGTGCTCGTTCCGCTGGAGTCGGGCCGCGCGGCGGTGAGCCTCGTGTTTCCTGGCCGAAAGCAGGGGCTGCCGGTGGTGGTGAGCGTCGGTGGGCGGCCTCGCGAAGAGGTCGTCGTGCCGCCGGACGAGCCGCTCGCCGTGGAGGGGCTCGCGACCGGGACGTGGCGCATGCGCGCGTCGTGGAATGGGCGTCCGCTCGCGCGCGGGGGAGCGGAGGACTTCGAGCTCGCGCAGGACCGCACGCTCGACATCACGCTGCCAGAGGGCGCGATCGTCGGACAGGACGCGGACACGCTGCTGCGCGCGGGCCGCTCGTTGCCCTCGAGCATGACGGGGCCCTCGGGCGGGCAGCGCTGAGGCGCGCCGGGGCCGCGGACCGCTAGAATCCGTGGCGCTTGAAGACGCTCCAACTCGACGGTCGGTCCCTGCTCCTCGAAGACTTGGCGCCGCTCCTGCGCGGCGAGGCGCTGCGCGTCGAGCTCGCGCCGAGTGCGCGCGGTGCGGTGGCCGCGGCGCGCGCGCTGGTCGATCGCCATGTCGAGGCCGGCAACATCGTCTACGGGCTCACCACCGGCTTCGGGAAGCTCAAGAGAATCGCGATTCCTCGCGCGGACCTCGTGACGCTGCAACGCAACCTCGTCTTGTCGCACTGCTGCGGCGTGGGGGAGCCGATGCCGGAGGCCGAGGTGCGTGTGGCGCAGGTTCTGCGCCTCAATGGTCTCGCGCGCGGGCACTCGGGCGTGCGCGTCGAGCTCATGGACTCACTGATCGCGCAGTTCAACGCGGGCTTCGTGCCCGTCGTGCCCCAGCAGGGATCGGTCGGCGCGAGCGGCGACCTCGCGCCGCTGTCTCACATGGCGGCCGCCGCGATGGGACACGGAGAAGCGTGGGGCGGACCTGCTGGTGCTCGCACGCGCAAGAGCGCGGCGGAGGTGCTCGCTTCGCTCGGACTCGCACCGGTCGAGCTGCAGGCCAAGGAAGGGCTCGCGCTGATCAATGGCACCGAGATCATGAAGGCGATCGGAGCGCTGGTGCTGTTGCGCGCGCGCAACGTCTCGAAGGCCGCCGATGCGATCGCGTCGCTCTCGATCGAGGCTCTGCAGGGCTCGCTCAAGCCGTTCGACGAGCGCTTCGCGGTCTTGAAGGGCCATCCGGGTCACGCGCGCTGCGCGGAGAATGTTCGCCGCTGCCTCGCGAACTCGAAGGTCTTGGAGCACCACGCAAACTGCGATCGCGTGCAGGACCCGTACTCGCTGCGCTGCGTCCCGCAGGTGCACGGTGCATTCAAGACGGCACTCGAGCACGTCGAGAGCGTGCTCGCGCACGAACTCAACGCGGTGACCGACAATCCGGTGCTCTTCCCCGACACCGGCGAAGTCGTGAGCGCGGGCCAGTTTCACGGCCAGCCGATCTCGATGGTGCTCGACTACCTCGCCCTTGCGACGGCCACGCTCGCCAACATCAGCGAGCGCCGCGTCGAGCAGCTCGTGAACCCGGATCTCTCGCACCTTCCGGCGTTCCTCACGCCCAAGCCGGGCCTGAACTCGGGCCTGATGATCGCGCAGGTCTCCGCGGCTTCGCTGGCGAGCGAGAACAAGTCGCTCGCGCACCCCGCGAGCGTCGACACCGTCCCGACGAGCGCCAACCAAGAGGATCACGTTTCGATGGGCGTGACGGCGGCCCGCAAGGCGCGAGCGATCCTCGACAACACCGAGCACGTGCTCGCGATCGAGTGGATGTGCGCCGCGCAGGCGCGCGAGTTCAACATCGAGCTCGAGCCCGGCGTCGGCGCGCGGGCCGCCTTCGACGCGCTGCGCACTCGGGTGCCGAAGCTCGATCAGGACCGTTACTTGCACGTCGACATGGCCGCGGCCCGCGAACTCCTGCGCTCCGGGGCACTCGTTGCCGCAGTCGAGCGCGCGGTGGGAAGTTTGCACGTCTGAGTCGCGCAACGTGGCGGGCCTTGCACGGGGCCTGTCGTTCGCGCGGATGCCGTGCTCGTGCCGCTCCTTGAGTTCAAGTCGATCGACAGCGAGATCGAGAACGGCTTCTTCGATCCGAAGACATGTACGTTCCAAACGAGGAGCCGATTCCTCTTGCAGGCCGTTGTGCACGATGCCGGCAAGCTGTCGGTGCTCCTGTTCGGATTCGGGGTCTTCTTTTCGTTGGTCACGTCGTTTCTCTCCGCGCGATGGCGCACGTGGTGCGATCCTGCATCGTGCATTCTTGTGTAGACGGGCTTTGGCCCGCTGCGCCGAGCGACTGGAACGGCGTCGTCCACGAGCACGGCTCTTGCCTCGCGATGCAAGGCGGTGATTCGCCGCGCATGACGACCTTCGAGCGCGATACGAAGGGTGTGGAGCGTGGGCGCTCTTTTTTCTCGTGTGGACAGGCGTCGAGTGTCGCGGATTCGTCGCGCTCGACCCCGGCCTGTGCTCGTCCGATCGACGCCTAGCACGTCCAGTGCTCTGGCTGGAACTCAACTGCGGCTCGACTCTGGGTTGGGTTCGCACGCTTCTGCTTGCTCATTTCCTGAGCCAGATCCTCACGAACGCGCAGGTCTGTTGGCTCGTCCTTGTGGTGCTCCACGAGCTTGATCTGTGTCGCAGCGAAGAGCAGGGTGCCATCGGCGCAACGGCCTAGCTCGTCGCCCGATCCTCGATCGTCCGTGTGGCCGGTGACTCTTCTGAGGGCAAGTTGAGCGGTCGGCTCGGGCAAAGCACGTGCGCCGTTCCGCAGTCCGTAGCCGCATCGTCGGCGAGCGAGCGCAGCTACGGTGGAGCAAGGTCGGGCTCGATGTGACGCAGGTCGTGGGGGATCCGTCGCCCGAACGCACTCGCGTGGGGCGCCTCGTTTGCGACGGGATTTTTCTACGAACGTGTCGCAACGCCTCATGCGACCCCTGGCATTTCGACCGTTCCGACGTATTCGCCAAGCCTCCGGAGTGCGTTTCGAAGATTCGCGGCTCGAACTCCCCGCCTTGCGAAGCTGCTATGCTCGAATCGCCATGACTACGCTCTCATCCGCGGCAGCTTCCACGTCCAAGACGATCCCGATCGGTCCGCAGCGCGCGCCGCGCGGGCTCTCCATGTCGTGCAAGAGCTGGGGTGCGGAGGCTGCGTTGCGCATGCTGATGAACAACCTCGACCCCGAGGTGGCCGAGGATCCCGCGAACCTCGTGGTGTATGGAGGCAGCGGCAAGGCCGCGCGCGATTGGCCGAGCTTCCAAGCGATCGTGGCGACGCTGCGTCGGCTCGAGCCGGACGAGACTCTGCTCGTGCAGTCGGGCAAGCCGGTCGGCGTCTTCAAGACTCATGCTCGCGCGCCGCGCGTGCTGATCGCGAACTCCAACCTCGTCGGCAAGTGGGCGACGTGGGAGCACTTCCGGCGCCTCGAGGCCGAGAACAAGATGATGTACGGCCAGATGACCGCTGGCTCGTGGATCTACATCGGCACGCAGGGGATCCTTCAGGGGACGTACGAGACCTTCGCAGCGGCCGCGAACCGGCTGTTTGGCGGCACGCTCAAGCACCGCCTCGTGGTCACCGGTGGTCTCGGCGGCATGGGCGGCGCCCAACCGCTGGCGGCGACCATGAACGAGGCGACCGCGCTGATCGCCGAGGTGGACGCGGGCCGCATCCAGAAGCGGCTCGACACTCGCTATCTCGACGTGCGCATCGACGACCTCGACCGCGCCATCGACCAAGCGCTCGCGTGGAAGGCCGAGGGCGTGGCGAAGTCGATCGGCGTTCTGTGCAACGCGACCGAGCTCCTCGCGCGCCTCGTCGAGCGCAACATCGTGCCCGACGTGCTCACGGACCAGACCAGCGCGCACGACCCGCTCGGTGGGTACGTGCCGGACGCCATGAGCTACGCCGCGGTGCTCGAGTTGCGCGAGAAGGACCCCACGCGCTACCAGCGCGAGTCGTTCCGCACGATGGTGCGCCACTGCGAGCTCATGATCGAGCTGCAGCGCCGCGGCGCCGACACGTTCGACTACGGCAACAACCTCCGCGGGCACGCAAAGGAGGCGGGGCTCGCGAACGCGTTCGACTTCGAGGGCTTCGTGCCGAAGTACATCCGCCCTCTCTTCTGCGAGGGACTCGGACCTTTCCGCTGGGTCGCGCTCTCCGGTGATCCCAAGGACATCGCGACGACCGATCAGATGTTGCTCGAGCTCTTCCCTGAGAAGCGCTCGCTCGCGCGCTGGCTCCGGCTCGCGGGGGAGCGCGTCCAGTTCCAGGGCCTTCCGGCGCGCATCTGCTGGCTCGGCTATGGCGAGCGCGCCAAGGCGGGGCTCGCCTTCAACGACGCGGTGCGCTCGGGGCGCCTCTCGGCGCCGATCGTGATCGGCCGCGACCACTTGGACTGCGGCTCGGTCGCCAGCCCTAATCGCGAGACCGAGGCCATGAAGGACGGCACGGACGCGGTCGCGGACTGGGCCATCTTGAACGCGATGGTCAACATCGCGAGTGGCGCATCGTGGGTGAGCTTCCACCACGGCGGCGGAGTCGGCATCGGCTATTCATTGCACGCAGGTCAGGTCACGGTCGCCGACGGCAGCGCCGCCGCGGCCGAGGCGATCCGCGCGGTGCTCACCGCGGATCCCGGCATGGGCGTCATCCGTCACGTCGATGCCGGTTACGACGAGGCGGTGCAGTGCGCTCGCGAGCGCGGGGTCGACGTGCCCATGCTGTCGCGCTAGGTCGCGAAGTCAGCCGAGCGCGTACCACGCGCGTCCGATCCACTCGTGAAAGGCCCATGCGCTCTCGCGCAGGGCCTTTGCGCTCGGGACCCAGCTCGATCCCTCGAGGAGCCCGGGACGCGAGCGAAATCCCGTGGGGGCGGCCACCGCATCGAGCCCGTGGCGCCGCGCCTCTTCGAGTGCGCGCGGCATGTGCCACGCGTGCGTGACGAGCAGCACGCGGGAGAGGCCCTGTTCGGCGAGCACGACCTTCGAGAGGCGCAGGTTCTCGCGCGTCGTTCCGGACCAAGGCTCGACCCAGCGCACCGCGACGCCGAAATCTCGCTCGAGGGTCAGCTTCATCATCTCCGCGTGCGGGACCTCTCCGCGCCTCGGCGGACCGCCCGACGCGCACAAGGGCAGTCCCGTCTCCCGCGCGAGCCGCGCCGCATAGCGCAGGCGCTCCAAGGTCAGCGGCCCGCACGTCGCTCCGCCGTATTCCGGCGCCTCGAACTGGGTGTCCCCCGCGAGGACGAGGATCGCCTGCGCAGACGTTTCAAGAGTGCCGAGGTCGAGCGCGTGCTCGGGTTGCAGGCTGCGCAGGAGGTGGCCCGAGACGAGCGGCAGAGACAGGAGCGTCAGCATCGCCGCCGCGAGGGACACCGCCGCGCGCGCGAGGCGCGGCCTGCGGCGCCACAGCAGAACGCCGATGCCCGCGATCAGCAGGCAGGAGAGCGGCGGCATGAGGAGCGCGTCCATGGCAGCTCCCGGGAAGCGGGCGGACCTAGAACGCCACGGTGACGCCGACGAGGAACGAGTCCCCGTCGAACACGGTGTCGTCGAGGTGCGAGTCGTTGTAGACCGCCTGAACCTTGGCGAACTCGCCGTCGAGGTAGTACGTGGCGCCCGCGCGCCACATGTTGCCGTTCCCGACGCGGTCGACGCTCTCGAATCCGAGCGCGAGCTCGAGGTCGTCCGTCAGCATGTACGACGTGATGAAGGAGCTCGACAGCGAGTCGAAGAGCCCTTCGCCGAGGTCGACGCCCTCATAGCCCAAGTACCAACGGTCGAGCGTCATGCGCGCTTCGATCACCTGCGCCGAGTAGTTGTCGTCGAGGGCGTCGTAGTGCATGGCACCACCGATCGTCGCGGCCAGGTGCTCGGGCGCGTTGCGCGCGCCCTGATGCTGCTGTGAGGTTCCGCCGCCGACGATGTCCCACTGGCCCTTGAGCGTGAACGCGAGGTTCTCCCCGACCTGGTCCTCGCCATTTTGGACAGCTGCCCAGCCGCGGAAGTCGCCGATCTGGCCGTCGATCTGCACGCCGGCCTCATAGCGGTCGCGCTCCCACAGTCGGCCCATGAAGCTGCGGCTGTAGAGCACCATCCCGGTCTCTTCCATCATCGAAGAGCTGAGCAGCGGGGTGCGGAAGCGACCGACACGGAACTGAAAGCCCTCGGCGAAGTCGTGCATGGCCCACATCTCGGGCATGCGCAGGATCGCGGAGCTGTTGACCTCTCCGTAGGGCTGAAGATCCGGGCCGCGATCGCCGCGGATCGCGGTGTGGAAGCGCCAGTCGCCGGCGCGGGCCTTGACGAAGAGTCGCAGGGCGTCGAAGGAGAATCCATTGACGTCGTCCGTCGCCGTCGGATCGTCCGCGAGGATGTAGGAGGTGCGCAGGTAGCCGTGCACGTCCGCCGTCCAGCCCGAGCTCACCGCGCGCGCGAGCTCGTCGAGCTCGGCAGCCTCACCTGTGCCGTCGACGGTCGTGGCGGTCGATCGCACCGGCGCGTTCCACGGCACGATCGCCTGGGTCGGATCGATGCCGACGTTGGGCTCGCGTAGCGGAGCCTTTTGTGCCGCGGGCTCCTGGGGGCACGCGAGGAACAGGGCGGCGAGGGCGAGCGGACTCATGGGGTGGCGAGGGAGTCAGGGAGTCGTTTCTTGCGGCTGAAAACGCGGGCGAAGAGAATAGCGCGGTCGGCGACCCAACGTCCAAGATAAGTCGACAGGCCGAGGCCGACCACGCCCTAGACTGCGGCCCATGGCATTGCCCGTTCAATGGCCGCTGCTGTGCGGCTCCCTGCCCCGCCTCGACGCCCGCTTCAAGGAGCGGCCGGATGACTTCCGCGTCATCGAACTGCCTGCCTACGAGCCCTGCGGAGAGGGCGAGCACGTGCTGTTCGAGGTCGAGAAGCGCGGCATTTCGACGCACGAGGCGCTCGCCCGCCTCGGCCGGGTTTTGGGCGTGGAGTCGCGCGCCATCGGCATCGCGGGGCTCAAGGACGCGCAGGGCGTCACTCGGCAGTGGCTCAGCGTGCAGGCTCTGCCGGGCTCGGGTCTCGACCCCGAGCGGTTGCTCGCACTCGACGTCAAAGGACTCGCGGTGCTGTTCGCGCGCCGCCATCGCAACAAGCTGCGCGTAGGCCACCTGCGCGGCAATCGCTTCGTGATCCGCCTGCGCGGGGTGGGAGCCGCGGAGCTCGACTCCGCGCGGGCCCTGCTCGACGTGCTCGCACGACGCGGCGTGCCCAACTACTTCGGCGAGCAACGCTTCGGGCTGCGCGGCGACACGTGGAAGGTCGGTCGCGCGCTGCTGCTCGGTCAGCACGACGAGGCGGTGGCGTGGATCGCCGGACGCGCCGGTCCGCATGACCGCGGTCGGATTCGCGAGGCGCGCGAGCGCTATGACCGCGGCGACTACATGGGTGCGGCGGAAGCATGGCCCGGCAACTTCCGGCCGTGCATCCGCCTGTGCCGCGCGATGGGCAAGAGCGGCGGCAACGCCCGTCGCGCGCTGTACGCGCTCGACCGCGAGTTCCTGCGCTTCTACACCTCGGCCTACCAGTCGTGGCTCTTCAACCGCGTCGTCGCACTGCGACTCGAGCGCATCGACGAGGTCGAGCTCGGCGACCTCGCGTGGCTGCACCGCAACGGCGCCGTGTTCTTGGTCAAGGACCTTGCGGTCGATGCGCCGCGCGCCGCAGCGCTCGAGATCTCCGCCAGCGGCCCGCTGTTTGGCTCGCGCATGAGCACGCCGACCGGGCGTCCTGCGGAACTCGAAGCGACGGTGCTCGCCGAAGAAGGCCACGCCGCTGAAGCGTTCACGCGCCACG
>JBIKYW010000327.1:0-4329 GCA_044355055.1 Planctomycetota bacterium
CTTCCACGCGAAGTACGCAAGGAACAGAGCAGGAGTGACCTTGAGCACCGCTCCGAGTCCCGCGAACCAACCCGCAGCGGCCTCGCGTCCACGCTGCCATTGACGACCCGCCGCCACGACGGCCGCGGCGACCGGAATGTTGATGTTTCCGTGCGCGATATCCGACAAGAGCACGCGCGCGCTCAGGACGAGCAGGACCAGCCACGCCCATGGCGGGAACGTGCGCGTCTCGCCTGTCGCCATTCGAACCACGGTCACGAGCATCCACGCTGCCAGCGCGAGCTTGAGCCCGGCCCAGAGCATTGCTGCCGGCACGTCATCGAGCGCGAGCAGCGGGCGCAGCGCGAGCGCTGTCGTCGGAAGCGTCGGAAAGCCCTCTCGCGTCGCGGCATCCTCGCGCGCGTAAATCATCTCGCCGTTCGCGAGCTGCTCGACTTGCGTGCGCCATTTCAGGATGGCGCACTGCCCCTTGCGCGCCTTGTGGAGCGCTTGCACGAGCGCGAAGGCGACGAGCAGCAGGGCAACCAGCGCCACCGCGCGGCGTGCGGCAGTCGACCGGCGCGGCGTGATGGAGTGCGGTGAGTCGATGACCGCTCCATCGTCGCGCGCTCGCGCGCGCATGCAAGCGCGAGGGCTAGCGCGGCGCCGAGGCGGTGCGCGTGTCGACCTGTGCGCCGAGGCGGCTGGCGTGGCCCGAGCGGTCGAGCCACTCGTAGATCACCGGCATCGGCGTCGCGAGGCCCATGTGCGGAACGATCGTGCTGCGCGCAGAGCCGTGCGTGTAGATCTTCGAGAAGATGCCGATCAGCTTGTGGGTGCGCGCGTCGAAGATCCCGCCGCCCGAGTTGCCGATGTACGTGGGCGCGCTGATCATCCAGTAGCGGATGCCGTCGACGACGTGCGTCGTCGATGCGACCTCGCCCGAGGTCGGGATCGGGTCGTTGCCCAGCGGGCAGCCGACGGCGTAGACCGTATCGAAGGTGTCAACGCGGCCGAGTTCGTCGTGACCCGCGAGCCGCGCGCCGTGCGGGACGCGCCGATCGAAGTCCATCTCGAGCAGTGCGATGTCGAGACTGACGTCGTACGCCACCATGTGCGCGGTCTCGTCGCTCGTCGAGCCGTCCGGCTCATACATGCGCACGGGAACGGGCGAGTCGACGCGCTCGATCGAGCCGTAGATGTCGCGCACGACGTGCCACGAGGTCAGGACGTGCGTCACCCAGCCTTCGCCACTCGTTCGGGGCTGCGACTCGAGCAGCACACCACTGCCGACCGTGGTGTCGCCGGAGAGCTGGACCACCGGGCCGACGAGGTCGTGCCACAGCTTGTTCGTGTCGGGCTCGCCGAGCAGCGGCTCCACGCGCTTGGACAAATCGAGCAGACGCTGCTCGCCCTGCTCGGACGTGCGCGCTGCGAGCGCGCGCAGCTCGTCGAGATCGCGCTGGCGTCGACCGAGGTCGGCCGTGAGTTCGTCGAGCTTGCCCTCGATCGTCGCGGGCTCGCGATTGCCCCAACGCTCCTCCCAGCCGTCGAGTCGGTCATCCTGCGCCGCGATGGCGCAGCGCTCGCGCTCGAGCGCGTTGGAAACGGCCGCTAGCTCTGCGGCGAGCCGGTCGGGGCGATCGTCTCCCTCGTAGGTGGCGCGCGCTTCCTCGAGCGAGCGACGGAGGTTCTCGAGCCGTCGCGCGAGCTCGCGCGTGTGTTCCACCTCGACGCGGGGAACCTGCTCCAGCTCGGCGAGACGGCTCTCGAGGTCCATGATGCGATCCGCAGCCAGAAGGGCCGCGGCGAGGAGGCCGCCGAGGAGCAGGGGTCGGTTCATGGTGGGGCTCGCAGAGGAGGGAGAGCCGCGCGGCGGCGCCGAGCGGTCGCGGAGAGCCCTTTCGACCCTGTCGGCCCGCCCAAGGAAGTTGCAAGTACGCAGAAGATGTGCGCCTGCCGCGCCTGCGAAGAATCTTCCGCATCGACCGCGATGGCCGAAAATGACGTCGCCCGCCCCCGGCGGTGCCGGGAGCGGGCGAAGGCACGGATCCGACCTAGCTTCCTAGCGCAGCCGAATGCGGACGCGCTCCGCCTCGTCGACGCTGCGAGCGAAGGCGACGAACGCCGGGAAGTCGGCCGCCGCGATCACGCCGGCGGGCAAATAGAGCTCGCGCACGACGGTGAAGCCCGCAGGGCTCACCTCTTCGAACGCCAGTCGGTAGCGGCCGCCAGCAAACTCGAGCACCACCTCTGGGTGCTCGCTCGCGAGCACGCGTCCGTCCGGCAGCTCGAACCGCACGCGCGTGCGACTCACGCTCGCGCGCTGCAACAGGAATGGCAGCTTGCGCTCACCCTCGCTCGCAACCGAGCGCGAGAGGTCGAGCTGCGTGAAGGGCAGTCGGCAGGTGAACTCTCCGCCCTTCGAATCGAAGAGCGTCTTGTGAACACCCTTGGCGCGAACGCTCACCGGCGCATCGTCGCCGTCGAGTCCATCGAGCGCGTACTCCGCGAGCGAGATACCCGGAACGATGCGCGAAGCGATGCCGGTCACCGTGCGCTTCATTTGGGCCTTCGGCACCTCGCGCAGCTGCTCCTTGATCGCGAAGCCCATGTTGCCGGTGAACTCGAGCGCAACTTCGACCTCCGCAGCGCGCTCGGCGCCCACCCGCACCGCGACCGTGGTCGTCTCGCCCGGACGCTCCGTCGGCGTCACTTCGGGAAGCGTGGTCCATGCGCGACGCGTGACGGAAAACGCCTCTGCACCCGGGGCCGAAGCGAGCATCTTGCCGTAGGGCAGCGTCTTGCGCGCGAGGTCGCACCACGCGGGCTCCGCGCCCTCGGGCTTCACCAGCACGAAGAGCTCCCGGGTCCAACGCGACGCTCCAGCGAGCTCGCGCTCGGGCGCAGGGTCTGCCGCGGGCTCGACGCCGCGCGACCAAATGAGCTCGTTCTCGATGCCAACCGCGGTGAGTAGCGCCGAATACAGCAGCGCAGGATTTCCATTGCGCGTCAGAAGGGCGGAAAGCGCCGAAACGCGCGACGTGGCCGCACGCTGATCCAGCGCTTGGCTGACGAACGCGTAAAGCGCCCGCGCGCGTTGTTCTTCCGTCTCGGTGCCCTCGCACGCAAGCGCCGCCGTCTCGATGAGCTGCGGCGTGAGGCGCGTCGCAACACGGAGGTCGTCGACCAGCTCGCGCCCGATGCGCTCGAGATCCTGAGCCTTCGAGAAAACGACCCAAGGCAGATACCACGCCTGCGGCGGTGCACCGGGTTCTGGGATCACGCGATCGACATTGCGTGCGGTGAAGATGTGCACGACGCGCTCTCCTTCATCGAGAACCTCATGCTCGCCACGGAAGTTTCGCTCGGTGAGCTGCATGTCGAGCGACTTGGGCAATGAGACGACGAAGCGCGAGAGGAAATACGGAGCGTCGGTGGAGGCGAAGTACCACTGGGTCGTCGAGCCCAAACCGTCGGAGGGCACGCCGGAGAATCCTCGCGACGACGACTCGACCGCGTCGCCCGGCTCTAGCGCAGGCATGACGTACTCGCCGTCGACCAACACGGGCTCATAGGACTTTCCGTCCTTTTGCTTCACCGTGGAGATCGAAAGCATGTCGCCCGAGGGCTGCTGCTTGCCGAGTTGCTCGCACCCTTCGAGATCGCGGGCGACGTCGCGTTCGAGCGTCCACTGTTCGAACGCACCGTCCTCGAAGACGTGTACGACCGCGACGTCCAGTGCGCGCACGATGTGATCGTTCCAACGGCTTGCGTCGAAGCCCTCGAGCGCTTCCTTCGCGCTGACCGCAAAGCGCGTGAACGTCGCCATGGCCGGATCCGTTGCACCGAGTCCATGCAGTCGCGAGCGTGCTTCGCGCTGGGAAGGCTCGAGGGAAAGCACTCGTTCCAAGAGCGCGATCTCGCCATCGCGGTCACGGCGCCGATGCGCTACGTCCGCACGACGCAGCAAGAAGTAGGTTTGCTGCGGGTAGTCTGCGACGAGCTCGGCCCAGAGCGAGTCTGCTTCGTCCAGCGAGCCGAGCTCGACCAAAGACGCGGCGAGAGCGGCGCGACTTCCCGGCCCGCCTTGCAGACGCGCGAGTGTCCGGCGTGCTTCGAACGCCGCAATGCGCTCCCCGAGACGGGCCTGCGCATCGGCGTACGACGAGAGCGACGAGAGGTCGAACTTGGAGCGGAGCTGAGCTTCATGCGTGTCGCGCGCCAGAAACGTCAAGCCATAGGACGACTGCCGGTCGGCCAGAGCCTCGAGGACTCGCGGACTCTGCGGCTCTTGTTCGAGCGCCTCGCGCAGGCGAGCCTCCGCACGAACCTCGAGTTCCAGCTTCG
>JBIKYW010000328.1:0-4328 GCA_044355055.1 Planctomycetota bacterium
CGCTGCGCAACCAAGCGATTCTCGACGAACGCCAAGGCCGTCCGGCGTCGGCCCGCGCGCGCTACGACCAGCTCGTCGAACGCTACCCCGATTGCGCGCTGTCCACCGACGCGCTGTTCTCCGCCGGTGAGCTGCTGATGCGCGAAGAAGCGTGGCAGGATGCGGCGGATCGTTTCTCCGAACTCCTGCGCAGCGAGCGCGAGCACGACCTCGAAGTTCCCGCTCGTCTCGAGCTCGCGTGGTGCATCGCACGCCTCGGTCAGCACGAGCGCGCGCTGTACATGATGGATGCTCTCGACTCGATCGACGCCGCGGCTTCGCGAAGCGAAGAGCTGCGTCGCGCGCAGGTCCGTGTGCGTGCGCTCGCGGGGCTCGGGCGCGGAGATGCGGCGCTCAAGCTGCTCGACGATGTCGACGCTCGCCTCACGACTCCGGCCGATCGCGCCGAGTCCTTGGAGCTGCGTGCGCTTGCCTGTGCGGCTGCGGGCCGACGTGGAGACGCTGCGCGCGCTTGGCTCGCCTTCGCTCAACTCTGCGAAGGGCCCCGCAAGGAGCTCGCGCTCCAAGAAGCCGCGACCCACGCGCTCGCCGCCAACGACGAGGTCGGCGCGCTGTTCGTCGCCCAGTCCGCGCACAAGCACGGCATCGAACTCGAGAGCGTGAAGCGCGAGGCTCGCGCGGCGCTCACGCTGGACGACCCCACTCCGGCGACGACGGGACCCGCGACGACGCTGGAGCGAGCCGAACGGCTATGCGACGGCGGATCGACCGCGGAGGCGCTCAAGCTGCTGGCGACGCTGCAGAGCGCGGCGGCGACCTTCGACGAATCCACCCGGGCGCGTTTCGCCCGTTGCCACGTGCGTGCGGTCGCCCGCGAAGTCGGAATCGACACGGCGCTCACGTACCTGCGTGAGCAGATCGCCCTGCTGTCCGAGCCGGAGCTGCGCCGCGGGCTGTACATCCTCGCCGGCGAGCTGCTCGAGCGCGCCGGACGAATCGACGAGGCCATCGAGGCCTACCGAGGGCGAATCTGATGCTCAAGTTCAACTACGCGCTCAACCTCGGGCTGGCCACACTGCTCGTCGTCCCCGCCGTCACGCTCGGCTCGGGCGGCGAAGACTCGCTCGAAGCGACCTTGCAGCGCACGCTCCAAGCCCTCGACCAGCTCGCTGCGGTCGAAGAGCGACTCCAGACCGGAGACGCGACCGCGATCCCGACCGTGCTCGCCGCGACGGAGCCGCCGCTGCCCGCGCCCGCGGAAGATCCGGGCGCCCGCGACACGCTGCTCGAGAGCCTGCGTCATGACGTAGCGCGCCTCCAGAGCGAAGCCGAGCAACTCGAGAGCCGCAGTGCGAACACGGCCGTCACGAACCCCGTCCCGACCCAAGGCGCGATTGCGGGAAGCAGCGCGGCCACCGGAACAGCAGGCGCTCCCGCCGCGACCACGGGTCTCGACGATGCGCTTCGCGCTCAGCTCTCTCGCAGCGTCGGCTCCGGCGCGGTACTGCCGAGCGCCCCCAGCGTGGCGCTGCCCGCGACGAACGCTGCGTCGAGCGCCTCGAACGCGCGCACCTTCGAATCCGTCGGCTACGCGGCCGACGCCCTGCGCCTCGGTCGCGCTTGTTATCGCCAAGCTCGCTATGCGGAAGCGCTCACGGCCTTTGAGCAGCGTCTCGAAGACATCGAGTGCCTCTACTGGCGCGCGCGCACGCTGGAGAAGCTCGGCCGCGATACGGAAGCACTCGCTGGCTACAGCGCGGTGATCGCTCGCAAGGATGCTGGGACGTACGCCGAGCGCGCGCGCGAAGACCTTGAGTTCCTGCAGTGGCGTGTCGATTTCGAGCAACGCAGCAAGCCTGCGGAGAAGCGCCCGTGACGCCCACCAGCCAACCCTCTCTGCCCGAACTCGATCTCGAGCACGCCGTGCGCGAGCTCGAGCAGCTCGGCGCGAGCTTGACGACGAGCTACCGCGCGCTCGAAGCGCGCGCACAGCGCGTCGAGCAGGAGCTGGCCGTCGCCAACCGCGAGCTCGCACGCAAGGTTGCCGAGCTCGACGAGGTCAAGGCCGGCCTCGAAGCCGTGCTCGCGGCGCTGCCGACCGGCGTGCTCGTACGCGACGCAGAAGGTCACATCGTGCGTGCCAACGCCGCGGCCCTCGCGGTGCTCGGCCACGACGAGGAGTCCGTGCTCGGCGCCTGCTCGACGGAGTTCGACGGGACGATCGACGAGTGGACCGAGCACGAGATCCTGCGCTCCGACGGCTCGCGCCGCGTGGTGGCGTCGCGCCGCTCCGTCGTGGGTCGCGACCTGCGCCAAGGCGGCGAGTTCGCAGGCACCGTCGAGATCCTCGACGACCGTACGCGCGTGGTCGAGCTCTCCGAGCGGCTTCACACGCTCGACAAGCTCGCCGCGATGGGCGACATGGCCTGCGGAATCGCGCATGAGCTGCGCAATCCGATGATGGCGGTCAAGGGCTTCGCCGAGCTGCTCGCGCCGCGCTTGCCGGAAGGCAGCGACGAGCGCCGCTGGGCGGGCCTGATCGCCGAAGGCTCAGCGGAGGCCGACGCGATCCTGACGAGCATGATGTCGCTCGCCAGCCCCGAGAAACTCACGCTCGACTCGGTCGATGCGAACGAACTCGCGCGCGCCGCGCTGCGCCTCGCGCGCCTCGACGCCGAGCGCGACGGCCCCGCGCGTCACGAACTCACGAGCAGCGTCGATTGCCCGAACTTCGCGGGCGATCGCATCAAGCTGCGCCAAGCGCTGCGCAACCTGGTCGCGAACGCGATGCAGGCCCAGCCGCAGGGTGGCGCGGTTCACCTCTCAATCGAGCGCGTCGGCGACGAGGTCGTCGCCCGTGTGCAAGACGCCGGCCCCGGCATCCCGCGCGAGCTCGCGCGCCGCGTGTTCGAGCCCTTCTTCACCACGCGCGCCGAAGGCACCGGCCTCGGACTCGCCCTCGTCCAGCGCATCGCCGTGCTCCACGGCGGTCGCGTCGAACTTTCGTCCCTGTCGTCCCCCCTCGGCGGCGCAGAAGTGCGCCTCCACATTCCCTTCCGCAACTGAAACTCGCCATGTCCATCCAGAAGATCCTCGTCGTCGACGACGACAACCTGTCCCGCCAGTTCCTCGTCGAAGCGGTCAAGAGCCTCGGCTTCCAGGTCGCCATCGCCCGCGACGGCAATGAAGGCTTCGAGCAGGCCCGCAACGCGAGTCCTGACATCGTGCTCACGGACCTGCGCATGCCGGGTTCGGATGGACTGCAGCTCGTCGAGCGCCTGAAGAACGAGATGCCGGGCCTGCCGGTGGTCGTGATCACGGCCCACGGCACGGTCGAGACCGCGGTGCAGGCGATGCGTCGCGGCGCCGTGGACTTCCTGATGAAGCCTTGTACGGCCGACACGCTGCAGCTCGTGCTGCGCCGCATCGAGCGCACGACGAAGCTCGAGCGCGAGAACGAGTACCTCCGTCAGGAGATGCTCGGCAGCGGCTCGCGCACGATCGCCGAGAGCCCGGCGATGCAGGAAACGGTCCGCTCGGCACAGCGCATCGCGAAGAGCAAGGGCACGGTGCTCGTCACCGGCGAGAGCGGCACCGGCAAGGAGCGCATCGCTCAGATGATCCACCAAGAGTCGACTCGCGCCAGCGCGCCCTTCGTGCGCGTCAACTGCGCGGCGCTCTCCGAAAGCCTGCTCGAGAGCGAGCTCTTCGGTCACGAGAAGGGCGCCTTCACGGGTGCCATCAAGAGCCGCGAAGGCCGCTTCGAGCTCGCCGACGGCGGAACGCTCTTGCTCGACGAGATCGGCGAGATCTCGCCCGCGCTGCAGGCCAAGCTGCTGCGCGTCCTCGAAGAGGAGGAGTTCGAGCGCGTCGGCGGCACCGCCACGATCAAGGTCGATGTGCGCGTGATCGCGACCACCAACCGCGACCTCGCCGCCGAGGTCAAGGCCGGTCGCTTCCGCGAGGATCTCTACTACCGCCTGCACGTGCTGCCGATTCACATCGCGCCGCTGCGCGAGCGCTCGAAGGACGTCCTGCCGCTCGCCCGCCATTTCCTGGCGCACTTCGCCCGCACGCAGGGCACCAACGAGCTCAACCTCTCGACCGCCGCCGAGCAGAAGCTCCTGCAGTGGACGTGGCCGGGCAACGTGCGCGAGCTCGAGAACGTGCTCCAGCGCGCAGTGGTCCTGTGCCAAGGCACGACCCTCGAGCCCACCGACATCGTCTTCGGCGCCGCCACCGGCCCCGTCGGCGTACTGCAGGGCGGTCTCGCCTCGGTCGCCTCGGCTCTGCCGTCGCTCGCCAACCGTCCGCTCGCCGACATCGAG
>JBIKYW010000330.1:0-4316 GCA_044355055.1 Planctomycetota bacterium
TTGGCCGTGCCGAGCACCGTCGGGCCCTGCGCGCCGCCCAAGTACATCTCGTCGCCGCGCAAACCGCCCGTCGCGGCCGCGACGATGTCGCCGCCGTCGAGCTCGACCTTGGCGCCGAGTGCCTTCATGCCCTTGATGTGCAGGTCGACCGGCCGCACGCCGATGACGCAGCCACCCGGCAGACTGACGCGCGCGTGCTGGGTGCGCGCGAGCACGGGGCCGAGCACCGCGACCGAGCCGCGCATCTTGCGCACGCAGTCCCAGCCCGCCTCGTTGTGCGGCACCGGCGCGGAGCGCACGGTGAGCACGCCGTCCTTCGAGCGCTCGCACTTCGAGCCGAGCCCCTCGAGAACCTTGAGCATCTGCCGCACGTCGGAGACGTCGGGAGCATTCGGTATCACGACCGGCTCGTCGGTGAGCAGCGTCGCCGCGAGCACCGGCAACACCGCGTTCTTGGAACCTGAAACGCGCACGCTGCCCTGCAGCTTGCGCCCGCCTTCGATCACGAACTTGTCCATGTTTCCCCTCTGCGCGCACCTCGCTGCGCGCTGCGCACTCTCATCCGAAATGCGCGCGCTCGATTCAAGAGTCGCGCAGAAATTCCGCGCGCAGTGCGAGCGAGCGCTCGCCGCGACTTCCTCGCTCACGCGCCGAGCATGCGACCGAGGCGGCGCCCGCCGACGACGTGCAAGTGCAGGTGCTCGACCTCCTGTCCGCCGTCGCGGCGCGCGTTCGTGATCACGCGAAAGCCGCGCGAGAGCGAGCGCAGCCGCGCCACCTCCGCCGCAGCGACGAGCAGCTCTCCCGCGAGCAGGGGATCGTCGAGCTCCCACAGGGACTCGACGTGGACCTTGGGCACGACGAGCACGTGGACGGGAGCCTGCGGATGGATGTCCTCGAAGGCGAGCACGCGCTCACTCTCGAACACCCTGCGAGCCGGGGCCGCCCCGGCGACGATGCGGCAGAAGATGCAGTCCATGGGGCGCGCAGCGAACGGCCCGGGGCCGCCGAGATCAAGGGAGGGCCCACGGCCCGGTCAAGTTGACGCCCCGCGGCGCCCATCGGTATCCTCCTCGCCCTTCCAGCCCCATCCGGGGGATCGGTCTGCGCGCCTCGCAAGGGAGCGCCGCCCCGATCGACCGATGGGTGCCCGCGAGCCCACCTGCCTGCCCCCACCGACCACCCGCTCTCCAACCCCGCGGCTGCGAAGCCGTGCAAGAAGCACCGATGACCTCCAGCACTGTCGAGATGTCGGCCACCTCCGAGGCCTTCGACCTGAAGAGCGCCCAGATCCCCAACTTCACGACCTTGGTTCAGGCGCGCGCGACGGTCTTCAAGAGCCGCGGTGCCCTCGAGGCGTTCTCGCGCATGGTCGACGGACTCTCGAGCGCCGCCGAGGAAGGCCGCCGCAAGGGCCTCGGCATGTGGATGGTCGCGCGCTACGAGGCCTGCGCCGCCCAGCTCGCGGGCTACGAGAAGACGGACGTCGTCGCGGCCTTCACGCGCGGCAGCGCGCTGATGTCGATCGGCCGCTGGGCCGACGCGCTCGCCATCTTCGAGCGCCTGTCGTCGCAGTATCCCGAAGAGCCGCGCCCGCGCGGCAACAAGATCGAGGCCCAGCTCGAGATCGACCTCGGCAAGGGCGACCACGACGGGGCCATCGCCCGCGCGCAGCACGAGCTCGACCACGCGCCGTCGTCCTTCGCCGCGAGCGCGGAGCACAGCTACCTGAAGGGTCGCCTCGCCGAGCTGCGCCGCGCGCCCGAGGCCGCGCTCGACCTCTACGCCGCCGCGCGCGAGATCGACCCGACCCACCGCACGAACCTCGCGCGCTTCGCGGGCCTCGCCGAGCGCTGCGGCCTCGACGAGCTCGCGCTGCAGGCCTACCAGTCGCTCGCGTCGATGCTGCCGATCGACCGCAACGTGATGTTCAACTTGGGCGTGCTCTACGAGGACCTCGGCCGCCATCAGGAGGCCGCCGCCTGCTACGACGTGATCGCGCGCAACGACCCGACCAACCGCCGCGCGCGGCTGTACCTCGAAGATGCCCGCTCGGGCATCGACATGTACTACGACGAGGATCTCGAGCGGAAGGAAGACCGCCTGAACCAGATCCTGAAGACGCCGATCACCGACTTCGAGCTCTCGGTGCGCGCGCGCAACTGCCTCAACAAGATGAACATCGTGACGCTCGGCGACCTCGTGCGCCTGTCCGAGCAAGAGCTGCTCTCCTACAAGAACTTCGGCGAGACCTCGCTGAACGAGATCAAGGAGATCCTCGGCCAGAAGGGTCTGCGCCTCGGCATGAAGCACGAGGAGGCCGTGGCCTCGATCGAAGCTGCCGCTCGCCCGCGCGCCGGAACGGAGACCTCCGAGGTCCTGAACACGCCGGTCAGCAAGCTCGACCTCTCGATCCGTGTGCGTCGCGCCGTCGAGAACTTGGCCTGCCTGACCTTGGGCGACATCCTCGCGCACAGCGAGGAAGAGCTGCTCTCGATGCCCAACTTCGGCCAGACCTCGCTGATCGAGCTCAAGCGCAAGATCGGCGAGTTCGGTCTGTCGCTGAAGAAGTAGTCCGCACGCCGTGTACGACTTCCTCGATGGCGAGGTCGCGGGCCGCTCGGCGGCGCGGCTGGTCCTCGACGTTCGCGGCGTGGGCTACGAGGTGCTCGTGCCTCCGGGCGCGAGCTTCCCCACCCAAGGCCGCCTGCGGCTGTGGACGCACCTTGTCGTGCGCGAGGACAGTCACGCGCTCTATGGCTTCCGCGACGAGGCGACG
Organism: Planctomycetota bacterium; assembly: GCA_044355055.1. Lineage (GTDB taxonomy): Bacteria > Planctomycetota > UBA1135 > UBA1135 > F1-120-MAGs118. The sequence continues at coordinate 2,780 of JBIKYW010000330.1, forward strand.
CGCGACATGTTCCGTGCGCTGCTCGGCGTCACGGGCGTGGGGCCGAAGGTCGCGATGGCGGTGCTCTCCGGCCTCTCGTCGGACGAGCTCGTCGCCGCACTCGTCGCGGGCGATGCCAAGCGCCTCACCAAGGTGAAGGGCGTCGGCCAGAAGACGGCGGAGCAGATCCTGCTCGACCTGCGCGGCAAGGCAGCAGCGCTCGCTCCGGCGGGCGCGAATGCGGCGCCCTCGGCCCGCGGACCGGCGCAACTCGAAGACGCGGTGACGGCGCTCATCTCGATCGGGTACTCCGAGAAGGACGCGCGTCGCCAAGTCGAGCGCGCGTCGAAGACCGTCGATCCGGCGAACCTCGAGCTGCTCGTGCGCACCGCGCTGCAGGGCTGAGTCCTTGGGGCGGATCGAACCGCGCGGGCACGCTTCCTATGCTGTGAGCGAAGGAGCCGCAGCATGACGACGCCCCTGCAAGAAGTGTCCACCCGAGCGCCCGCCCCCCACGCATCGCGCACCGACCGCATCCTGATCTGCGACGAGCTTTCCTCCGAAGCTCTCGATGTTTTCGGGTCCCACGGATTCCGCCCCGAGGTGTGCACGGGCCTCAAGGAAGCGGAGCTCATCGCGCGCGTCCACGACGCGGACGCGCTCGTCGTGCGCTCGGCGACGAAGGTGACGCGCGCGATCCTCGACGCAGCACCGCGACTCAAGGTCGTCGGCCGCGCCGGCGTGGGCGTCGACAACGTCGATGTCGACGCGGCGACGGCCCGCGGAGTCGTCGTGATGAATGCGCCCGCCGGCAACACGACCACGACGGCCGAGCTCGCGATCTCGCTCATGCTCGCGCTCGCACGCAACGTCTCGCGCGGGGATCGCGCCGTGCGCAATGGCGAGTGGAAGCTCCGCGGCAAGCTGCTCGGCAGCGAGATTTCGGGAAAGACGCTCGGCGTCGTCGGGCTCGGGCGCATCGGCCGCGTCGTGGCGACCCGCGGGCTGGGACTCGCGATGAAGGTCGTCGCCTACGATCCGTATCTCTCGGGTCAGCGCTCGCCGCTCGAAGGCGTGGAGCTGCTCTCCCTCGACGAGCTGCTCTCGCGTGCCGATTTCGTCTCGCTCCACGTTCCCTACAGCGACGAGACGCGCAACCTGATCTCGCGCGAGCGCCTCTTCGCGATGAAGCCCGGCGCTCGCCTGATCAACTGCGCGCGCGGCGGACTCGTCGACGAGCTCGCGCTCGCGGAAGCCCTTGCCGCGGGGCGCCTCAAGGGCGCCGCGCTCGACGTATTCGAGAGCGAGCCGCCGCCGAAGGACCACCCGCTGCTCGCGCGCGAGGATGTGATCCTCACACCGCACCTCGGCGCTTCGTCCGAAGAGGCGCAGCGCAACGTCGCGCTCGAGATCGCGCAGCAGGTGAGCGAGTTCTTGCTCGAAGGCGTCGCGCGCAACGCCGTAAATCTCCCGGCCACCAGCTTGGCGACGCTGAAGGAACTCGCGCCGTGGGTGCTGCTCGCCGAGAAGCTCGGCTCGACCTTGGCGCAGCTCTGCG
>JBIKYW010000329.1:0-4316 GCA_044355055.1 Planctomycetota bacterium
CGAGTGTAGCTCCGTCGTCCGGTGTGGTTTCGCTCCTTCCTGGTATCCGCCGTGCACCTGACTTCTCCGGCACCCCACCCTAGGTGCGCAAGGCCTGCGGGACATCGCAGAGCGCGAGCGTTACCTTGTTCCCGCCACGAGGCACGCCCATGACGCTGAACCGCCCGACGAACTACTGGGACTACATCAAGGTCGAGGAGCTGCTCGCGCTCCAGAGCGGTCTGGAGGCCACGGACGCGGGGCTCGCGAACGACGAGGTGATGTTCATCACCGTGCATCAGGTTTACGAGCTGTGGTTCAAGCTCGTGCTGCGCGAGATGCGCTCCGCGCGCAATCTCTTCGCACATCCGCAGGTCGCCGAGCAGGAGCTCTCCGGCGCGGTGCGCAGCATGAAGCGGATGACGACGATCTTCCGCATGTGCTGCGACCACTTCGAGGTGATGGAGACGCTGACGACGCGCGAGTATCTCGCGTTCCGCGACAAGCTCATGGGCGCTTCCGGCTTTCAGAGCGCACAACTGCGGCAAATCGAGATCTTGTTCGGGCTCGACGACAATTCGCGCATTCCGCTCGGCGTCGACGGCGACTACAAGAAGGCGCTGCGCAGCTTCGCGGGCGGCGAGTCGCCCGCACTCGAGCGCGTCGAGCGCTCGCTCGCGGACACTCCGACGCTCAAAGTGGCGATCGAGGACTGGCTCTTTCGAACGCCGATCGACGGCGTCGGGCCGACGGCTCCGGGAGCCGAAGCGGCTCTCGCTCGCTTCGCCGAGCGCTTTTTGGCTGCGCACGCGGGCTGTGTCGATGCCGCGCGGGATCGCGCGCTCGGCCTCGACTGGGGCAACGCGGACCGCTCGCGTCTCGCCGAGCGCTACGAGAAGGAGAAGCAGTCGACGCGCGAGTTCCTCGAGCCCGCGGACCCGCGCACGCGCCGCATCCGCTGCGCGATGATCTTCATCGAGACCTACCGCGACCTACCGCTCTTGGCGTGGCCACGCGAAGTGCTCGATGCGCTCGTCGAGCTCGAGCAGCTCTTCGTCATCTTCCGCCAGCGCCACGCGCGCATGGTCGAGCGTGTCATCGGCCGTCGCACCGGCACCGGCGGGTCGGCGGGCGTCGAGTACCTCGACACCACGGCGCTCCAGTACCGGATCTTCCGCGACTTGTGGGCCGTCCGAACGCTCCAAGTGCCGCAGGCGGCGGCGCCCGCACTCTCGAACGCGGCCTTCTACGGCTTCGCGCAGGGCACGCCGTGAGCGTCTTCGACCCGCGCGGAAACTTGGGTGCGCTCCACGAAGCCTACGCGGAGATCGAGCGCTGGCTCGCCCTCCCGCGCGAGCGCTTGCACCGCGTCGATGCGGCTGTATCCGGCTGGAACGCCGAGCAGCACGTCGTCCACGTTTCGCTGGCCAACGAGCTCGTCGGCCGCAATCTGAAGAACCTCCTCAAGGGCTCGGGCATGCTCGTGGTCGACACCGGCGAGCCCGTCGACGGCGCCCTCGACATCCTCGCGAGCGGCCGCATCCCGCGTGGGCAGGCGCAAGCGCCGCGCATCGTGCGCCCGCCCGAGCTGGTCGAGCGCGCGTACCTGCAGGAATGGCTCGAAGGCAATCGACGGGATTTCGCGGAGGCTGCGGAGCGCGTCGAGGAGCTCGAGCGGGCCAGCAAGCGCATTCCGCACCAGGTCCTCGGTCCGCTCACCGCCGTGCAGTGGGTGCGCTTCGCCGCGGTGCACACCGAGCACCATCTCGCGATCGCGCGCGAGCTGCTTTGACGGATCGCGGCCGCGGATGGGCCGCACGGTCGTTCACGGGGCGAGCCAGAAGAGCACGACGACCAAAGCGAGCCAGAAGAGCGGACTGCGGAACGTGCGCTGAAGCATGGGGTGGATCCTCGCGACCAAGGGTGGGCCGCGCAGGGTCGTCCCCTACCTTGGACAAGGAGTGTCCAAGGTCCAGAGTTTTCAGGATCCGGAGTCGCCGCCGTGCAGTCGCGCGAGCCGCTCGGCCTGCGCGCGCACATCGGCACGCAAGCTCGCGGGCCGACGAACCTCGACGGTTCCGCCGTAGCGCAGCACCTGCCGCGCCACTTCGAACAGCGTGTTCGAGAGGAAGCTGAGCGTCGCGGATCCGTCGCGGTGCTTGCGCACGTTCTGCTTCTTGGCCCACGCACGCTCGTCGGCGATGTGTGCGTGCTCGGGCGCGAAGAAGAGCTCGACCGTCTCCGGCTTGCCTTGGCCGTGCATCGCATTGAAGCCGTGCTCGAAGTAGGTCTGCGCGGAAAACGCGGGATCGACCTCGTACGGTTCGTCCGTGCGCGCGACGCGGCGGATGCGCGGCACGTAGAACAGCGCGTAGTGGCGCCCGTTCTGCGTGCGACCGACGAGGAACCACTCGCGGTCGCGCACGACCAGCAGATAGGGGTCGATGCGGCGGGACTCGGAGCGCCCCTTCGTCGGCGTGAAGTACTCGATGTCGAGCTTGCGGCGCGCGAGGATCGCATCGACGAGCTCGCTCCACGTTCGCGTGGGGATCGGCGTCGCGGGCAGCCCCGCAAAGTGCACCGCCTGCGCGGCGAGCTCGTGCTTGGAGCGCAGGTCCTTGGGCAGCGTGCCGAGGACGCGATCGAAGGCGCCGCGCAGCTCTTCGGCCAGCGGCGTACCCTCATATTGCAGGACGGCATTTTCCGTCACCATCAGCGCAAACAGGTCGCGCTCGGACAGGGCCGTCGCGGGGATCTGGAAGCCCGCCACGGAGTAGCGAAAGCCCTTGCGGCTCGAGTCGTACTCGATCGGAGCGCCCAGCTCGCTGCGCATGGCCTCGATGTCGCGATAGATCGACTTTGCGGAAACCCCGCAGTCTTTGGCCAGCCGCGCGGCGCTCGGATAGCCGCCTTCGCGCAGGAGTGCGTCGATGCGGTGAATCCGCTTCCAGCGCGAGAGATAGTCCCCCTCGGGGCCGCGATAGATCTGGGGCGCAGGCATGGGAAGTTCGCGGGGGCGAGGAAGTCGCATCGGCCGCGAGCGCAGATGCTAGCAGGGCGCTCGCGGCGGGGCGGAGGCGGGCCTTGGGCGAAACTCCGTCTTCGAAAGTGGGGAATTGCGACGTCCGACGGCTCTCTCGCGGGCGGGACGCGGTGTGGCATTGACGGAACTCGCGACGCGGAGCTAGCGTCCGGAGCACAGGAGACCACTTGGCACGTCGGCCGCCCCACAGCCGCGCCAGTTCGTCGGAGCGTGCACTGCGCACGCCGGACGCCGCTCCGTTGCCGCTGTATCCGAAGTTCACGCTGCTCTCGCGCTCGGAAGCGACGTTGCTCGGTCCCGCTCCGATCGCGGCCGTCGGCTGGGCTGGTCCGCCGGTGCCCGGCAGCGCGCGCGACTTCCTCGAACGCATCTGCGACGGCGACCCGCTCGGCCTCGGTCCCTTGGCGCGCGAGCTGGTCGGTGCTCGCGCTTATCTGGTCGAGCCCGTCCACGTCGCCGACAAAGCCGCCGCGCGCGCCGCGTTCGACATGGCGCGCGAGCGGTGCTGGAACGACTCGCCCGAGCGCGTGCGCGCCTGGCTCGATCGAGCCCTCGCCCGCGAGCTCGAGGACCACCGCGAGGCGCAGTCCGATCCCGTCCCGCCCGAGCCCGGCGAGTTCCTCGGCGCCGTGGCCGAGCGCCTCGGCATCCAGCCTGCGCTGATGCACTCGGCCGCGGTCGTGTTCAACGCGCTCCCGAGTCCGGTGCGCCGCGCCTTTTTCGGCGCCTTCGTGCGCGGCCAATCGCTGGCCGAGCTCACCGCTGCCGGCCTCGGCGACGACGCGACCGTCCGCCGCCGCCTGCGCTGCGCACTCCTCTCGCTCTCGCGTCTCACGCCGACCGAAGTCGATCCGACCGACGTCTCCGCCTCGGAGCCCGACGCCACGGACGAGGAGGCCGACCGTGGCTGACCTCGCCGCCGTCCATCCCGAGATCGAAGGTCTGCTCCACGAGGTGGCCGCGGATCCGCATTCCTGCCTCCTGCGCCTGCCGACCGACGGCCTGCGCCGCAGCGTCCGCCGCGCCGCCCTCCCCGACACCGCCGCCACCACCGGCCTGCGCCCCGCCGAACGCGAGCTCCTCCGCACCTGGCGCCACGAAACCGCCTACCTCCTCCTCCTCGCCTGCTACCGCCAACAAATCACGGCGCCGGAGAACAAGCACATCGTCTACGCGGTCAGTGGCGCCGGCGAGGTCGTGGACTCCCTCGACACGCACTGGACTCGCCTCGCGCGTGAGTACGTGGGACTCCCCAACGACGCCGCGCTGTTCCGCGCGCTCACCCTGCTCGGTC
>JBIKYW010000331.1:0-4315 GCA_044355055.1 Planctomycetota bacterium
CGCGACGCGAGTAGGGGCCGACGTACTTCTCCGACTCCTTGCGCGAGCGGAAGAAGCGCAGCTTCACGGGCTCTTGCAGGCCGGCGAGGATCGACTTCGAGCCCTCGGAGAGCGTGAAGAGCTGGTTCTCGGTGAGATCGAGGCGTGCGCCGTTCACCATGGCGCGCGAGACCAAGTTGACGGCGATGAGCGCGCCGAGCGCGATGCCGAGGCCGCCGAGCGAGAAGAGGAAGCGGTTCTTCATGGGACTAGTCCGCCTTCTTGAGTTCGATCACGACTGCGTTCATGAACAGGAACACGCCGATCACCGACGCGAAGAACACGAGGTCGCGCAGGTCGATGACGCCGCGGGCGATCGCGCCGAAGTGCGTCATGAAGCTGAAGCTGCGCACCGCCTCGACCAGCGCCTCGCTCGGCAGGATGCCCGAGAGCGCCTCGGAGACCTGCGGAAGGCCGGGGATCAGGAACAAGAGGCACACGATGACGGCGAGCACGAAGGCGATGACTTGGTTCTTCGTCACCGCGGAGATGCACGCGCCCATGGCGAGGTAGCCGCCGGCCATCAGCCAGCTCGCGAGGTAGCTCGCCAAGATCACGCCGTTGTCGGGGTCGCCGAGGTAGTTGACCGTGATCCACAGCGGGAAGGTCAGCGCGAGCGCGATGCCCGCGAAGACCCACGAGGCGAGGAACTTCGAGAGCACGAGCTGCGGGAGCGTGACCGGCAGCGTCATCAAGAGCTCGATGGTGCCCTGCTTGCGCTCCTCCGCCCACAGGCGCATCGCGATCGCGGGGATCAGGACGATGTAGAGGATCGGGTGGAACTCGAAGAAGGCCGAGCCGAGCGTGGCTTGGCCCGCGTCGTAGAAGTTGCCTAGGTAGAAGGTCAGGATCCCGCAGAGCAGCAGGAAGATGCAGATGAAGACGTAGGCGACCGGCGTGGCGAAGTAGCCCGCGAGCTCGCGCTTGAAGAGGACAAGGGTGTTGCGCATGGCGGGGGCTCCTTAGTTGCGGGCTCCGACGCGGGTCAGGTCGTGGAAGACTTCGTCGAGGCGGCCGTGCTCGACGTGCAGGCCGTCGAGCTTCCACTGCTCTTTTTGCGCCCGCTGGCTGATTTCCGGCAGGATCGCGCGGCGCTCGCGGGTCGTGACGAGCAGCGTGGTCGAGCCCGAAGTGCTCGCCAGCGTCTCGACGTGCGAGCCCCCGTAGGTGTCCGCGAGCGCGGACTCGACGCGGCGCGCCTCGGAGCTCGAGAGCTCGATGCGCACGGCGTTGTGCCACTTGGACTTCGCGGCGAGCTCGGCGGGCGTGCAGTCGACCACGATGCGGCCCCCCGCGATGATGATCACGCGCGAGCACAGCGCTTCGACCTCTTCGAGGATGTGCGTCGAGAGGATGATCACCTTGTCCTGCTGCATCGAGCGGATCAGGGCGCGCACTTCCTTCTTCTGGTTGGGGTCGAGGCCGTCCGTCGGCTCGTCGAGCACCAACACCTGCGGGTCGTGCAGGATCGCCTGCGCGAGTCCGACGCGGCGCTTGAAGCCCTTCGAGAGCGTCTCGATCGGCTGGCGCATGACCTTTTGGAGCGAGACCTTCTCGGCCACCTCGGTGACGCGCGCCCGCGCGGCCGCGCCCGAGAGCCCGCGCACCTCGGCGATGAACAGGAGGAAGGCCTCCGGCGTCATGTCGGGGTAGAGCGGCGCGCCTTCGGGCAGGTAGCCCACGAGCTTCTTGGCGGCGAGGCCGTCGGTCTGGATGTCGTGGCCGCCGATGCGCGCGGTCCCGCCCGAGGGGGGCAGGAAGCCGGTCAGCATCTTCATCGTGGTCGACTTGCCGGCGCCGTTCGGGCCGAGGAAGCCCAGCACGGTGCCGCGCTCGACTTGGAAGCTCACGCCGTCGACGGCCGTGATGGCGCCGAACCTCTTTTGGAGGTTCTCGATTTCGATCATCGCGCCCATGGGAGGACTGTGCTCTCGAGGGGAGGTGGGGGTGGGAAGGTAGGACTGCGCGGCCGTGGGACGGCGAACGCTCCGCAGGCCCGCCGGCGGCCTCCGGGACCCCTAGCGGGGATCCAACGGGGGCCCTTCGGCGCATCCGCGGGGCGACACTTGTACTCGTGGCCGTGCGGCGCCTCAAGCGAACCGCCCCGACGCCCCCGCGCGGGGGCCTCGGGACGGTGCCGATCGAGGCGAGCGCGACTACGGAGATGGGAGCGGAGTGTTGGGAGGGACGAGTCTCGCTAGGCTTTGGGCGCGCCCCAAGGAGGGGCCGACCGCGATGCGAGTTCCCATCCGAATCGTCCGTGCTGCCGCAGCGCTCTTGGGTGCGACGGCGCTGGCCGTCGCCTCCCGAGAGCTTCCCCAGGCTCCCCCCGCACCCGCGAAAGCGACGCAGGTGTCGGCCGAAGAGCTTTCGGCGTGGACCGCCGAGCTCGACCTCTTGGGCGAGGAGCTCGAAGCCGCCCAGCAGGCCTACTACAGAAAGCTCGGGGATCTCTATGCGCCCTACCGCGAGCGCGAGCCGAACGCGGAGGAAGAAGCGGAGCTCCAGAAGAAGATCGAGGCGATTCCCGATCCGTCCAAGTCGTTCGTGTCGCGCTTCGAGGCGTTGGCCGTACGCGCCCGAGGCACCGTGGTCGCCGCAAAGGCGTGGCTGCGGGTCGTGGGGCTGGATGCGAGCCTCGAGGCGCCGACGCCGGAGGGCACCAAGCCCGCTGAGCGCGCGTTCGATCGCGCGCTGCGAATTCTGCTCGGCGAGCACATCGAGCGCGAAGAGCTTGCGGACCTTGCCTCGACGCTCGGTGAATGGAACTCATCTCTCGAACAGCACGTCGCGATCGTGACCACGCTGCGCGAGAAGTCGCCCCATGCGAAGGTGAAGGCCACGGCGACGCACTCCTTGGCCGAGCGTCTGGCTTCGTCCGATCCCGAGCGCGCGAAGGCGCTCTATCGCGAGCTGGTGGCGAACTACGCGGAGCTCGACGCGGGTTGGGGCGGCACCTTTGGCGCTGTTGCGGAGCGCGCGCTCTACGAGCTCGAGTACCTGCAGGTCGGCATGGTCGCGCCCGAGTTCGAGGCGAGCGACGAAAACGGCGTGAAGTTCAAGGTGAGCGACTACCGCGGAAAGGTGGTGGTGCTCGACTTCTGGGGTTTCTGGTGAGGCCCCTGTCGTGCGATGTTGCCGCACGAAAAGGCGCTCGTGGAGCGCTTGAAGGACAAGCCCTTCGCCCTGATCGGAATCAACAGCGACGGTGACGCCGCCGCGGTGCGCAAGCTCTTGGCGGAGCAAGGCATCACCTGGCGCAACGCCATCGACGAGTCCACGGAAGGTCCGTGGGCGCGCGCCTGGAACGTCAGCGGCTGGCCGACGATCTACGTGCTCGACTCGAAGGGCGTGATTCGCTTCCGCGACGTGCGCGACGCGGAGCTCGAGGCTGCGGTGCTCGAGCTGCTCGCCGAGGCGCAGGCCGGAAAGTAGCGTCGGCGACGATGGGCGAGAGCGGACGACGCGCGGACACGCCGTTCCTGACGACACGCTGGAGCATGATCGCTGCGGCGGGCCGCGCGGGCACGCCGGAGGCGCGCGCGGCACTCTCCGAGTTGTGCGAAACCTACTGGTATCCGCTCTACGCCTACGTGCGGCGGCGCGGCCATTCGCAGGACGACGCGCACGACTTGACGCAGGCTTTCTTCGCGCGCGTGCTCGAGAAGAACGTCGTGAACGCGGCCGACCCGGCGCGCGGTCGCTTTCGCGCGTTTCTGCTCGGTTCGCTGAAGAACTTCCTCGCGAACGAGTGGGACCGCGAGCACGCGCAGAAGCGCGGCGGCGGAACCGCGACGCTCAGCCTCGACTTCGAGTACGCGGACGAACGCTTCTCACGCGAGCCGGCTTCGCCGCTCACGCCGGAGATGGAGTACGAGCGCAACTGGGCGTTGACCGTGCTCGACCGCGCGATCGCGCGCCTGCGCGGCGAGTACGAGCGGCGCGGCAAGGAACGCCTCTTCGAGACGCTTCGGCCTGCGCTCGTCGCCTCCGATGAGGAAGGCTCGCGCGCTGAGATGGGCGCGGCGCTCGGGATGAGCGAGGGAGCCGTCAAGGTGGCGCTGCACCGTATGCGCGCGGCGTTCCGCGAGGCGCTGCGCCAAGAGCTCGCCGACATCGTCGGCCCCGGGGGCGACCCAGAGGACGAGCTGCGCAACTTGATCACCGCGCTCGGAAATCCCGCGCAGTCCGACGGACGCGTGTAACGCCGGCAGTCGCTTGCTTCAGAGGGCCCTGCGCGGTCGAGTAGCGCTTGGAAAATGGGCGAGAGCAATAC
>JBIKYW010000332.1:0-4309 GCA_044355055.1 Planctomycetota bacterium
GACGCGCGAGGAGCCCAACCCCGCCGTGGCCGTCGATCTCGATCTCCTGTGCGTCAACACCCTGCGGACCGTGTCCATCGACGCGGTCCAGAAGGCGAACTCGGGCCATCCGGGGTTGCCGCTCGGTGCGGCGCCGATGGCCTTCGCGCTGTGGCAGCGCCACCTCGTGCACGATCCCGCGGATGCGCGCTGGCCCGACCGCGATCGCTTCGTCTTGAGCGCGGGCCATGGCAGCGCACTCCTCTACTCGCTCTTGCATCTCTACGGCTACGGAGTGTCGCTCGACGACTTGAAGAGCTTCCGTCAGTGGCACAGCCGTACGCCGGGTCACCCTGAGAACTTTGCGACGAACGGAGTCGAAGCCACGACAGGTCCGCTCGGGCAGGGCGCGGCGAACTCGGTCGGCATGGCGCTCGCAGAGCGCTCGCTCGCGGCCCGCTTCAACAAGCCCGGCCACGCCATCGTCGACCACCACACCTACGCGCTGCTCGGCGACGGCTGCATGATGGAAGGCGTCGTCTATGAGGCCGCGTCGCTCGCAGGCCAGCACCGCCTCGGCAAGCTCACGTGGCTCTACGACGCCAATGACGTGTCGCTCGACGGCCCTACGTCGCTCAGCTTCGACGTCGAGGATGTCGCCGCGCGCTTCGTCGCGCAGGGTTGGCACGTGCAGTTGGTGCAGGACGGCAATCGCGACCTCGCGGCACTCGACCGCGCGCTCGCTCAGGCCCGCGCCGAGGAGCACAAGCCTTCGTTGATCGTCGTCAAGACCACGATCGGCTTCGGCAGTCCGGCGAAGCAAGGCACGAGTGAGGCGCACGGCTCGCCCCTCGGTGCGGACGAGGTCGCCAAGGTGAAGCTCGCGTTCGGATTCGACCCCGCCGCTTCGTTCGTGGTGCCCGAGGCCGCGCGCGCTCACGCGGCTCTCGCGGCGCAGCGCGGAGCGAAGGCGCACGCCGCTTGGAGCGAACGCTTCGCGGCGTATCGCTCGGCGTACCCCGAGTTGGCCGCGGAGTTCGAGCGCCGCATGGCGGGCGAGCTGCCTGCGGACTTCTCGGCGCGCTGCGCGACCGAGCTGCCCCAGTGGGACAGCGGTGCCGGACTCGCGACGCGCGATGCGGGCGGCAAGGTGCTCGCAGCCCTCGCCGCGATGGTTCCCGAGTTGGTCGGCGGAGACGCGGACCTGTCGTGCTCGACGAAGACCTCGATCGGTGGCGCGAAGTCGCTCTCGCACCTCGAGCCCGCGGGGCGCAACGTGCACTACGGCGTGCGCGAGCACGCGATGGGCTCGATCGCGAACGGCATGCTCTACCACGGCGGCGTGCGACCGTTCGTGTCGACGTTCTTCGTGTTCAGCGACTACATGCGGCCCGCGGTGCGACTCGCGGCGCTGTGCGGCCTGCCGGCGATTTACGTCTGGACCCACGACTCGGTCGCGGTGGGTGAGGACGGTCCGACGCACCAGCCGGTCGAGCATCTCGCAGCGCTGCGAGCGATGCCGAAGCTGCGCGTCGTGCGGCCCTGCGACGCGAACGAGACGGCGCACGCGTGGCGCCTTGCGCTCGAGATCGACGACGCTCCCGTGGCGCTCGTGCTGTCGCGACAGAAGCTGCCGGTATTGCCGGGAACCCGTGAGAAGGCGCGCGACGGCGTCGCCCGCGGCGCGTACGTGCTCGCGGACAGCGGCGGCGCGCCCGAGGTCGTGTTCCTCGCGACGGGCAGTGAAGTCTCGCTCGCCCTCGATGCGCACCGCCGTCTCGAAGGCGAGGGACGCCGCTCCCGCGTCGTCTCGATGCCGTGCATGTCGACCTTCGCTGCGCAGGACGCGAGCTACCGAGACGCTGTGCTTCCGCCCGCGTGTGGTGCGCGCGTGGCGGTCGAAGCTGGCGTGAGCTTCGGCTGGGAGCGCTGGGTGGGGGAGCGCGGCGTCGTGCTCGCGATCGATCGCTACGGTGCGTCTGCGCCCGGCGAGAAGGTGCTCGCGGAGTACGGATTCACGGTGGAAGGCGTGCTCGCCGCCGCGCGGCGCGCGATGGCGTGAGCGAGACCGCGATGCCGCGCCCTCTCCAGACGACTCGCGCGCTCGGGGCGCTCGCCCTGCTCGCGTTGGCGGGCTGTGCGTCGCTCGGGGCGAGCGTCGACAACCTCGAGTCGCTCCACCCGTCCGAAGGTCGACACGCCTACGTCGCGAGCATCCAAAATCACATGTCGTGGACGATGCGCAACATCAGCGCGACGCTCCTCGGGCGATTTGGCAAGGACGTGCAGCTCGCTCCGGCGGAACCGGTCGAAGATCCGGTCGAGACCTGTGTCGCCGAGCTCCAGAAACTCGCGAGCCTCGACTCGAACGATCCGGCGACCGGCTCGACGCAGGTGGAGTTCTTCGCGCGCACGGCGGCCTACGATCCTTGGTGCCTTTCGCGCGAGACCGCGGTGCTCGAGCTGGGGCGGTCCGCCGCGCGGCTCGGATTTCCCGCGACCTTGCCCGACATCCGCACTGCGACGCTCTCGGCGTCCGACGCATCCGCGGCCCTCGCGGCCTTGGTCGCGGTCGCCAAGCCCGCGTTCGAGCAGCCGAGCGACGAGCATCGCGCTGCCTTCGAGGCCGAGTGTCTTCGCATGGCGAGGCTTCCGCTCGACTTCGACTCCGGGTTGAAGGTGATCCACGGCGTCAACGTGCTGCTGCGCGCAGCCTCGAAGCGGGATGCGCGCGTCGAGCCGCTCCGACCGCTCGCACTCGCGCTGCAGCGGCGCCTCGTCGCGCAGGCGGTCGAGCTCGCGCTCATGGACGCGGTTCCCTCGGTCGTCGCAGGGGGCTCGGAGCCGGGCTGGCCCAACGACCGCGTCCAAGCCGCGGCCGTGCGCGCCGCCGTGAGGATCGGAGGCTCGGTCAAGCTCGGCGAGCTTCTGACGCGCAATCCCTTCGCGGGGCTCGGGGGCGAGCGGCTGGTCGCGGCGTTGGAGTGCGTCGCCGAGCTGGGTCTGCCGGATGCGCCCGCGAAGGAAGGCGGGGCGGAGCTTCGCGCGCAGTGGGCTGCGGCGATCTACCAGACGGCGGTCGAGCATCCCGACGGGCACGTGCGCATCGCGGCGATGAAGGCGCTCGGGACGATGTCGGGCCGAGGGCTCGCGTCGCTGCAAGAGGTCGAGTGGCAGCGCTGGTGGCAGACCGAGGGCGCGGTGCAGTTCCGCTCGGCCGCTCCTGCCGAGCAGGTGCAAGGGTCGTGAGCGACGGTGCGCAGCCCAAGCCGCGTCGTCCGTGGCTCACTGCTCTCAAGCTCGCGCTCGCAGCGGCGATTCTGTTCCTCGTCGGACGCAACGTGCCGTGGCGTGACCAGCTCACCTATCGCAGCGGCGAGGTCGAGCGCAGCTACGTCGGGACCATCGAGGGCGACTGGAAGGGCGAGCGCATCGCTTTCGTGTTCGCCGAGCCGCGGCCGCGCAGCGAGCTGCCGGAAGTGTGGCTCGCGCCGGATGGCCAGAGCACGCTCGCGTCCATCGAAGTCTCGCGCAGCGCCGAGACGGCGTGGCAGCCCGGCTTGCCGCGCGTCTTCCTCGAGGTCGATCCGGCGGGGCTGTGGGTCGCGCTCGCGCTCGCGGCCGCGGGCATCCTCGCGACGAGCCTGCGCTGGTGGCGTCTGCTCGGCGCGGCCGGTTGTCCGACCGGTTTCTTCGAGGCGTTCCGCCTCACGAACATCGGATTTTTCTTCAACATCGTCGTGCCGGGCCTCACCGGCGGCGACGTGGTCAAGGCGGTGATGGTCGCTCGGCGCCATCCGGAGCGGAAGGCCGCGGCCGCGATCAGCGTGCTCGTCGATCGACTGATCGGTGTGTTCGTGCTCGCGGCGCTCGGCGCGATCACGATCGTGGCGCAGGGCGAGCGCTTCGCGGCGCTGCGCACGCCGATCCTCGTCGGGCTCGGCTTCGCCGTGCTCGGCGTGCTCGGCTACACCAACACAGGTCTGCGCCGCCTGATCGGCTTCGAGCGCCTGCTCGCGCGCCTTCCGATGGCTGGGATGTTCCGGCAGATCGACGAGGCGATCACGATCTACTCGCGGCGGCCGGGGGAGTTCGGGCTTGCGCTCGTCTTTTCACTCTTCAATCAGGCCTGCGTGATCGCAGCGATCCGCACACTCGGGGCCTCCTTCGGCGAGCGCGCGCTCGGCGTGTTGCAGTACGTCGTCGTCGCCTCGCTCGGCAACATCGCGGCAGCCGTCCCGCTCACCCCGGGCGGCGTCGGCGTCACCGAGGTCGTGTACGGGCAGCTCTTCGAGATGCAGGGCGGCGCGCTCCTGCTCGGAATCGCGAC
>JBIKYW010000333.1:0-4299 GCA_044355055.1 Planctomycetota bacterium
GCGCGCGCAAACGCCTCGGCCATGTTCGCGAGCAGAAGATCGAGGTCCGAGGGTGCCCGCGGGTCCGCGGTCGCGGCTGCGCCCTCCTTGCGCCCGTCGATCGACGCGAGCGCCAGATCGGTGAGCAGCTGCTGGCTCGCGCTCGCGGCGTCGTCGAGCGCAAGCGCGCGATCCAAATCCGCCGCCGCAAGAGACGCGGCGACCGCGCGCGCTTCGCGGAACCATCCGGCCGCGAGCAGCGCGCCGCCGAGCCGCTCGAGAGCCTCGGGACTCGAGTCCGCTGTCGTCGCACGGGCCGCCTCGACAAGGGTTTTCAAGCGCGCGTCGCGCGGCTCGCCCTGCTCGTCGAGCACCGCGGCAGGCAGATCCGACAGCCATTCCTCCACGGCGACGGAGAACTGTCCCGCAGCGAAGCGTGCCGCGCGCAGGAGCGGTCCCGTTCCCGCAGACTCTCCATGTCCTGCGCGGCGCAAGAGGCCGAGCGCGAGCGCCGAAGGTCGCTGGTCGAGCAGGATCTCGGCCCGCGCTCGATCGCGCGCCGCGCCCGAGCGCGACGCCAAGGCAAGCTGAAGCTCGAGCAGGGCCGAATCGCTGCTGCGGAACATCCGCATGCGGCGCACGAGCTCGTCGACCTCGTCGTCGGTGAGATCGCTCTCTCGCAGCAGCGCCAACGCACGCTTCCAGCCACTCTGAAACTCCGGCTGGAAGTACATCGAGAGCTCGATCGCCGCGGTCTGCACCGTCAGCTCGACTCGATCGAGCGCGGAGAGATCGCTCGCCTCGAGACGCGCGCGAAGGACCTCGAGCGCCTTGCGCGGCGCCTCCGCGAGCAAGTGGTAGCGGGCGATCGCCGCAGTGAAGTAGCTGCGCTCCCACGGATCGCGTGCAAGCTCCGCGGCGCGCGCGCAGTGCGCGATCGCGGCTGCGAAGTCCCGCCGCTGCGCGGCGCTCCAACCCAAGCCGTGGTGAGCCCACGCGAGCTCCGGGGCGACGCGCGCGGCGAGCTCGAAGCGCGGACCGCCGCGCTCCCCTTCGAGTCGTCCCAAGAGGTAGAGGCCCACCGCGCCCTCGGGCTCGCGCGCCAGCGCCGCGCGACGCGCCACGAGCACGTCGAGGCCGAGCAGATCCTCGACATCGAGGGCATCGGCCATGCGCAGGGGCGCCACCCAGTCCGGAGCCGCGGCGGAAGCCCGCGCGAGCGCATCGCGCGCGCGATCTCGCGCCACGGGATCGGCGCTGCGAGCCCAAGCCCGCGCCTCCTCGAACGCCGCCGACGCTTCGCTCGTCACGGGGTCGTGAAGCTCGCGAGTCCCGGTTCCGGCGCAGGCGGCGCACAGCAGCAGGAGCAGAACGAAGGCGAGCCCCCGCAGGTCACGCCCCGCGGGACGCCGCCGCTCTCTCTCCCAAGGCCTCATGCTGCGCACAGTTACGGCTCCGAGGCCGCGCAAGCTAGAGCGAATCCACGCCGCCCCCACCCCCGAGCCCGATCTCGGCATTTCCACAGCCGCTCCCGCTTGCGCAAGCGCGCCCCGAGGCTCGAAACTGCCGCCATGTGGAACACAGCGCTCGCGGGTTGGCTCGCCGGTTCGCTCGTCGCTCTCGGCGCCGCCCCGTTCCAAGGCAAGAAGCCGCCGACGCCCAAGCCCGTGGTGCCCTTCGCGGGCAGCTACGACGAGGCCCTCGCGCGCGCCGCGGACCGCAACGTGCCCCTGCTTGTCTTCGCGTTTCACGTCGAGCCCGGCGAGACCCACGAGGACGTCGACGCCTATCGCAAAGAGATCTTTGCGCGCCCCGACATGGCGGCCTTGGCGCCTCAGATCGTCCTTGCCGTCGGCGGCACCGGAGTCCACGAGCCCGCCTCACTCGAGGTCGAGGCCGACGGCGCCAAGACGAAGCTCTCGCTGTGTTCGCAGTACCGCAGCGAGACTTGCCTGCAACACCAGAAGCTCTTCGACAGCATCTACAAGGAGCACAACGTCGAGGGCGAGCTGAAGAGCCCGGCCACGATTCTGATCGACCCGGATCGCAAGGTCGTTCAGACGTGGCTCACCGGCGGCGCCGCGAGCTGGGACGACGTGCTCACGGCAGTCAAACAGGCGCAGGCGAAGGCCGGCGAGGGGCTCACGGACGCGCAGCTCGTCGAAGTGCGGGCGCTGCTCACGCGCGCGAGCGGCGAGCTCGAGAAGGGCGCGTTCGGCGCAGCGTGGGCGAGCTACAGCCGCGTGCTCGGCATCACGACGAAGACGGTCTACGCGCAGAAGGCCCGCGAAGGCGAGGCGACGGCGCGAGAGTCGATCGAGGACGCGCGCAAGTCGGCACGCGCGAGCTTTGCGGAGGGCAAGCACGTCGAGGCCTATCGCGCGCTCGACGAGCTGCGCGCCGCGCTCGTGGGAACTCCGCTCGAAAAGGAGCTCGCGCGAGAGCTCGCCGCGATGGAAAAAGACAAGGCTGCGAAGGACGCGATCGCGGTTTGGAAGCGCTCGCAGGAGGCCGAGAAGCTGTGGAACGAAGCGCTCGAACTCGACGCACGCGAACCGAAGAAGGCCGAGGCCAAGCTGCGCACACTGCTGCGAAAGTTCGCGGACACGCCCGCCGGAGCGCGCGCGGCCGCTCGCTACCCTGAGCTCGCCGCCGACGAAGCGCGCAAGAAGCAGGAAGCGGGCGGCGGCTGAGCCGCGCTCACTCGCTCTGGAGCACGAAGCTCTCGAGCACGGAATCCGCCGCCACCTCGCGGTCGAGCCGCTCGGCGAGCTTCATCCGCGAGAACCAAGGCGCCATGGTCGGTCCTTCACCGCCCATGACATCGCCGGTGTAGACGCGCACCTGATCGACGAATCCGGCCTCGAGGTGGCGTGAGAGCAACTGCGGGCCCGCCTCGAGCAGCACGCGTCGAACGCCTTTGTGCCACAGCCACTCCTGCACGTCGCGGAGCGCGACGTGGTCCTCTTCGCTGGAGTGCAAGCCCGTCACCTTCGCGCCCACCGCTTCGAGCGCGCGGTGGCGTGCCGCGTTCGCGCCCGCTTGGCAGAGGATGTGCACCTCGCCCGCGCCCTCGCCCGGCCCCGGCGGCGCGAAGAGCTTGCAGTCCGTCGGCGTGCGCAGATAGCTGTCGAGGATCACGCGCAAGGGCGGCTTCGACGGATCGCCCGGCGGCCGCACGGTGAAGCGCGGATCGTCGTGCAGAACGGTGGTGACGCCGCTCACGATCGCGTCGACGCGACCGCGCAGCAGCTGCACCTCGCGCAACGACTGCGGCCCGCTGATCCAGCGACCGCCGCCGACTTGCGGCGGAGGCGAGAGCTGTCCCGAGCGCGTCTGCGCCCACTTGGCGATCGTCCACGGCCGCGGGCGACGCTGGCGGTCGATGTCGACCCAGCGCAGGAAGTGCGGCGCGGTGCGCTCGAGCTCGCTCGCGCGCGGCACGAACTCGACCTCGATGCCCGCCTCCTGCAAGAGGCGCAGGCCCGCGCCGCGGTGGCGCGGATCGGGGTCGAGCGCGCCAACGATGACGCGCTTGATTCCGCTCTGCAGTATCGCCTCGGTGCAGGGCGGCGTCTTGCCGGTGGTCGAGCAGGGCTCCAGCGTGACCACGAGCGCCTCCCAGTTTTCGGGACCGACGCCGCTCGCGCGCGCCGCCCGCAGCGCCTCGACCTCGGCGTGCGGCCCGCCCCAGTGCTCGTGGAAGCCGCGGGCGAGCACCTGACCGCCCGCGATCACCGCCGCGCCGACGCAGGGGTTGGGCGCGACGTCGAAGCGTCGACGCCGGGCCTCCGTCGCGAGGTCCACGAGGATCTCGCGCAGGCTCTGCTCGCTCAGGCTGGTGGTGGCCATCTCGCTCATCGGGACCGGCGCTCCTTCACGGGCCCTCTTCTGGCCCCCGAAGCCCGACGATCCAAGCGCCTCATCGGCCAAAGGACCGCCGTGGCTCCAAGGTAGCGTCCGGCGCGGTCGGTTCGAGCGCCCAGCGGCGGGATCCCCCCACGGAGGCCTGCGCACAAGGGCCCACAGCGGCCCCATCCGCGAGCTTTTGTGGCCCTAGCGCGTGCAAGAACGCCTATCCGGTCGGCAAACTACGCGTTCGGCTCACCCCCAACCCTTCCCCACACGACCCCCATGACTCCCGCCCCGATTCGCGTCGCCGTCACGGGCGCTGCCGGCCAGATCGGCTACGCGCTCCTCCCCCGCATCGCTTCCGGCCAGATGTTCGGGCCCGACCAGCCCGTCATCCTGCACATGATCGAGATCCCCAACGAGAAGGCCATGGCCGCTCTCAAGGGCGTCGCGATGGAGCTCGAGGAC
>JBIKYW010000334.1:0-4282 GCA_044355055.1 Planctomycetota bacterium
TGCACAGGGCGAGAAACAGCGCGAGAAACAGCGTGCAAAGGATCAGCCAGTGCGAGACCTCCGCCCGCGCGGCCAGTGCGCCCGCCTGCACGCGCAGCATGAAGCCAGTTGCGATGCAGAACACATCGACGAGGACGATGTGCTTGAGTCGAACGCTGTAGCTGAAGTTGAGCAGGATGTAGCCCGCGGTGATCGCGAGCACCGCCGGAGCCGCGAGCCACGCGAGCCCCAAGGCTCCGACGACGCACACCGCGGATGCCGTGAGCGCCAGCGGCACGCCGACCTCGCCCGACGCGATCGGCCGATGGCGCTTCGTGGGGTGCGCACGATCGCTCTCGACGTCGAGCACGTCGTTGACGAGGTAGATCGCGCTGGCGCCGAGGCAAAACGCCGCGAACGCGTAGAGCGAGCGCACGACGTCGCCAAAGTCCTCCTCGTGCGGCACGCTGACGTCCGCGCGCGCGAACGCCACCGCCGCGAGGACGAAGACGTTCTTGACCCACTGCTGGGGTCGAATCGCACGGAGGATCGCCGGAAGCTGCATCGGGAGGACCTTACTTCGGCAGCAGGGACACACAGGCCCTAGGGCGAGCGCGCAGGCTCACCCGAGTCGGGGTCGAAAATACTTCGCGCCACCCGATGCCGCCCCACCCGATGCCGCGCCGCGCGGGCGCGCCGAGGGCGCAGCGTCGGCTCAGTCGAGCGAGAGCTTGCGCAGCTCCTCGACCGGCGAGTCGGGCCCCACCATGAGGTGCACTTCGTCGGGGCCGAGCACGCCCGACTCCTTCAGGAGCGCAATCTCCCACGTGTTCACCGAGCCATCCGCCATCAGTGCCACCGTCGTGTGGCGGTGGTTCATCTCCGGATCGTTGTCGTCGGCGACGAGCACTTCCTTACCGGAGCCCGGGAACTGGCGCAGCGGGTAGTTCTTGCAGTCACGCCCCGCGTAGGAGCTGTAGGTGCCATCGATCGCGTCGAGGTCCTTGTACCAGTCCGTCTCGACCTTGCCCTGAAGGCCCGGCAGCGCCGAGGTCTCCACACCGGGGCAGGTCATCTTCTTGGCCGTGGCCTTGGTGTTCTCGAGCATGTCCTTCGAGACGATCTCCGCGAAGAACTTGACCCCCGACTGGCTCGGCGCGCGGTCGAGGCTCTGCTTGTAGATCTGCATGCCCTTCCAGATCTCGCCCATGTTGGCCTTGCAGGCCGTGACCTTCGCGGCGTCGAGCGCCTCGGGAATGCGCGGCAAGAGAAAGGCCGCGAGGATCCCGATGATCATGATCACGGCGAGAAGCTCGATCAGCGTGAAGCCCGCGCGCGCGGCGCGGCGTGCAGTCTGGGAGGCGGTGCGCATGGTCTTTGGTTCGCTTGAGTTCGAGGGGGGCGCCGACGCGCGGCGCTCCCCTAGGTGATGTGCGTTTGTACCCACCGCGCCGACCGGAGTCACGGCCCCAGCGTGCCCTTTCGCTCGCATCGGCCCGGCCGCACGGCTCCGAAGGCACGAAAAAGCCCCCAAGCGAAGCGCCCGGGGGCCCGTGGAGCTCTCCGTGCAGGCCGCGAGGGCTCAGGCCTTGGCGGCGACGCCGAGCGCCGCGCAGAGGGCCGCCTTGCGGTCGGTCTTTTCCCACGGGAAGTCCGGACGCCCGAAGTGGCCGTGGTAGGCCGTCTTCTCGTAGATCGGACGCTTGAGGTCGAGGTCCTTGATGATAGCCGCGGGACGCAGGTCGAACACCTTGGAGACGGCCTCGGTGAGCTTGTCTTCACCGACCGTGCCCGTGCCGAAGGTGTCGACGCGGATCGAGAGCGGCTTGGCGATGCCGATCGCGTAGCTCACCTGAACTTCGCAGCGCTTAGCGAGACCGGCCGCGACGATCGTCTTCGCGACCCAGCGGGCGGCGTAGGCTGCCGAGCGGTCGACCTTGCTCGGATCCTTGCCCGAGAACGCGCCGCCGCCGTGACGGCCCATGCCCCCGTAGGTGTCGACGATGATCTTGCGGCCCGTGAGGCCCGTGTCGCCGTGCGGACCGCCGATCACGAAGCGCCCCGTCGGGTTGACGTGATAGATGGTCTTCTCGTCGAGGAACTTAGCCGGAATCACGGCCTTGATGACCTTCTCGATCACGGTCTTCGTGATCTCCTCGTGGGACACCTCGGGCGCATGCTGCGTCGAGATCAACACCGTGTGCACGCGCACCGGCTTGTCGCCCTCGTACTCGACCGTCACCTGGCTCTTCGAGTCGGGGCGCAGCCACGGGATCGACTTGTTGAAGCGCAGCTCCGCGAGCTTCTCCACCAAGCGGTGCGAGTAGTAGATCGGGAAGGGCATCAGCTCGGGCGTTTCGTCGCAGGCGTAGCCGAACATCAGGCCCTGGTCGCCCGCGCCCTGCTCTTTCTCAACGGCCGTCTCGGCGGTGACGCCGAGCGAGATGTCGTCCGACTGCTTGCCGACGACGGTCATCACGCAGCAGGAGTCCGCGCTGATGCCGGCCGACTCGTCGGTGTAGCCGATACGGCGCAGCACGCCGCGGGCGATGCCTTGGTAATCGACGGCGGGGACGCCCGGCTTCTTCGTCGTGATCTCACCGGCGACGACCACGAGACCCGTCGTGGTCAGGACCTCGCAGGCCACGCGGGCGTTGGGGTCGAGCGCGAGGTAAGCGTCGAGGACAGCATCCGAGATCTGGTCGGCAACCTTGTCGGGGTGCCCCATGGAGACGGACTCGGACGTGAAGAGTTGGCGTGCCATCGTGTGCGGTTTGGAGGGGGTCGAAGATCGTCCGCCACTGCGGCGGGAGTCGACCTATCGACAGTTTCGGATGTTCGGATGAATCATCGGCGAGGCGCAGCGCGCGACCGATGGGCCCCGGAGTCTACCCCCCGCCCCGATCCCGACCAAGGTGAGCGGTGCGTCATGTGGGGCGACGATTGGGCTCGAGATCGTGAGCTAGGCTCGTTACGAGGGGAGGCAGCGGCCCCGCAGGGCCTCGAGCGTGAGCGCGGTGGCGCCTTTTTGGAGCGCGACGGCGCGCTGGGCCGCGACCGCCATGCGCTCGCGCTCGCCTGCGTCGCGCCCGAGCTCCGCGAGCACCCGCGCGAGCTCCGCCCGATCCGCCACCCGCCGACAGGCACCCGCGCTCTCGAGCAGCGCCGC
Organism: Planctomycetota bacterium; assembly: GCA_044355055.1. GTDB lineage: Bacteria > Planctomycetota > UBA1135 > UBA1135 > F1-120-MAGs118. The sequence goes on from JBIKYW010000334.1 coordinate 3,149, forward strand.
CTCCTGCCGGAAGTTCTGCACATGCGGCCCCCACACCACGGCACAGCCCTGCGCCGCGGGCTCCAGCATGTTCTGGCCGCCGTGCTCGATCAGGCTCCCGCCGACGAACACGATGTCGGAGACCGCGTAGATCGCCTCGAGTTCGCCGATCGTGTCGACCAAGAGCGGGCGGGCCGGATCGACCGCGCTGCCCCGTCGCAGCTCGGTGAGGAACTGCGGCTCGACGCCGAGCGCCGCGACATCGCGCCGCACGTCCGCCGCGCGCCCCGGATGGCGGGGCACCACCACGATGCGTGCCTCGGGCAGCGCGCGCCGCGCGGCCTCGACGAACCAGCCTTCCTCGGGAGAGTGCGTGCTGCCGGCGACCACGGTGAGCTGCCCCGCCTTCGCGCCGATGCTGGAGCGGAGCTCCTCGACCTTGCGCGCCCGCTCCGGGGTCGGATCGCGGAAGAGACCGTCGGCCTTCATGTTGCCCGTGACGACCACCCGCTCGGGCTCGCCGCCCAAGCCGCGGAAGCGCTCGGCGTACTCCTCCAGCTGCACGCAGAAGAGCGAGATGCGGTTGAACTGCGGCAGCGTGCGGCGGAACCAGTGGTAGCGACGGTAGCTGCGCTCGGTGATCCGCCCGTTGACGACCGCGACCGGCACGCCGCGGCGGTTGCACTCGCGCAGGAAGTTCGGCCAGATCTCGAGCTCGACCAGCACGACGAGATCGGGCTGCACTTGGCGCAGGAAACGTCCCACCGAGAGCGAGAGGTCGATCGGGAAGCGCACGATCGAGTGCCTGGGGAAGACCTGCCGCGCGACCTCCAAGCCGGTCTCGGTCGTCGCGCTGATCACGATCTCGAGGTCGGGCTCGCGCTCGGCGAAGAGTCGCACGAGCGGCGCACAGCCCTTCACTTCCCCCACGGAGACGCCGTGGATCAGCACGCGGCGACGGCTGCGCGGCGGCGGCGGCGCAGCGAGCACGAGTCGCTCGAGCGCCATGCGGCGGAAGGGCGCGTCGAAGAGGCCGCGCACCAAGAAGTACGGGGCTCCGACGATCAGCCCAGCGACCCACAGGAGGTCATAGGCCGCGTGGAGCAGCGCGCGCGTGAGCCCGGGACTGGGGTCCCGCGTCACGGGGAGCGGAGA
>JBIKYW010000335.1:0-4262 GCA_044355055.1 Planctomycetota bacterium
CTGGCTCGCGGATCTCCGGATCTGGCATCGCTGCCTGCGGACTTCGGAAGCGGCGCGAGCGTTCGAGTACGACGTACTTCGCAAGGTCTCGGACCCCGACCACCTCGCGGCCATCGCGCAGGCCTGTATGGACGCGCAGCTCTCCAAAGAGCCCGATCCGGGGCCGATGGGCTCGCTGAGCAACATCGACTTCGTGTCGATCCTCGCCGACCAGCTGAAGTTTGGCCTAAGCGAGGGGTACTACTTCCGTTTGCAGAAGGAGTCGAAGTCCTTCGAGGTGCAAACGGTGAGTGGTCAGCATTGGGTCGAGACCGATCCCGCCCAAACGAACCAGCGCGACCTCTCCGCGATGACGATCGTTCTGCGAATGCTCGTCCGGCTCCGACGTAAGCCCGAGGTCCAGGCGCTGCGCGGCCCGTTCATCGCTTGGATTCTGGCCCGGATGCCGAACGGCAGCGGCGTACAGACGCTGGGCACGATGCACCGTCTGGGCTCGAACGAGGCGCTCACCGCGCTTTCGAAGCTCATCGCTAGCGACGATCTCGAGGCGCCGGTGTGTTCGCTCGCGCTGACGGCGAGCCTCGCGCCACGAGAGTCCGACTTCCTCGCTTGACAGCCGCTGACCCACAACGACATGTCCAAGTACAGTCCCTCATCGATCGAAGACGTTCGAGCGATCCTCGAACACCAACTCGCGCAGCTCTGGGCCAAGCCCGAGCGTGCGGGCTCCATCGCGCCACTGATGCTCTGGGGCCCGCCGGGGATCGGCAAGAGCACAGTGGTGCGCGAGGTCTGCACCGCCAAGAAGATCGAGTTTCTCGATGTGCGGCTCGCGCAGCGCGAGCCGATCGATCTGCGCGGACTCCCCGTTCCGAACCGCGACGGCAACGGAGTGGACTGGCTCGTATCCGCCGAGTGGCCGCGGGATCCCGCGAGCCGCGGCGTGATCCTGTTCGACGAGCTGACGGCAGCCGATCGCACGCTGCAGGTGGCCGCCTACGAGCTGATCCTCGATCGAAGGCTCGGAACGCTCTACCAAGTACCTCCGGGCTGGCTGCTCGTCGCCGCAGGAAATCGCGCCTCGGACCGCGCGGTCGCCGGGACCATGTCGAGCGCGCTCGCCAACCGTTTTTGTCACCTCGAGGTGCTGCCCGACCTCGAGGAGTGGGTGCTGTGGGCGCGTGCGAACAACGTTCACCCGGATGTGCTCGGCCTGCTCAGCACCACGCCCGAGCTGTTCTTCTCGATGGAGAACGTCGACGTGCAGCGCGGCTGGCCGTCGCCGCGCTCGTGGGAGCGCGTGGGCGTCGTGCTCGACCATGCCACAGAGCTGCCGGAACGCGCGGTACACCGGCTGATCGAAGGCCTGATAGGACCGTCCGCTGCGGCTGCGTTGACCGCCTTCCGCACCTCGGCGCGCGAACTTCCGAACGTGCCGTCACTGCTCGATGGAGATCAACCGATCCGCCTGCCGCGGCGCAGCGATCTGCGCTGCGCGCTGATCTCGGCGATCGCCTACCACCTCTGGCGTGCGCCGCGTCGCGAACACGCATTCCAACGGCTCTTCGAAGTGCTGGCTGCGCTCGAAGACGACTTCGCGACGTTGCTCGTCCACGAGACACTCCGCGGTCGCAGCGAGACAGAGGTTCGCAGCTTCCTACTCCACCCCGAGTACACGCGCATTCAGAAGCGACTCGGTGAGAAGCTGCGCGGGCGGCTGACGCGGGCCTCGGACGCGATGCTCCGCGGCGTACTGATCGGACTGGGCGCGTGACGGAGCCCACGGAGCGACTCGAGCAGGAGCATCGTGCGATGCGCGCGTTTGTCGCAGCGCGCACCGAGCTCGCGTCGAGCCATCCGCATCTCGCCGGCCTGGCGCTGCGCCTCGAGCTCGTGCCGGTGTGGGACTATCGCTGTCCGACGGCTTCGACGGACTCCCGAGCGATCTACTTCCGACCGGACCACGTTTTGAGCCTCTCGGACTACGAGTGCACGCTCCTCTTCCTACACGAGGTACTGCACTGCGCTCTGGGCCATTTCCGGCGCGACCTTCCGGGAGACCGCGAAGAATGGAACATCGCTCAGGATCACGAGGTCAACGACATCTTGGGCCGAGAGGGCTTCGCGCTGCCCTACGACTGGATTCACTTCGACCCAGCCTGCGGGATGTCGGCGGAGGCCGTGTACTCGAATCTCGACGCGCTCTTGGAGCTCGAGGGCGCCGAGCACCACGGCGAACGTGTCGATGTCCATCCGAATGAATGGAAGGACATGCCGCACGCGCCAGGCGAGGTCGAGATCGACCCGCGCATGCCATGTCGGATCGATGAAGAGGCGCAGGGCAGCTGGGAAGCGCTCGCCACGGTGATGGCAGCGCAGGGCCGTGCAAGCGAGCGCTCCTCGGCGCTGCTGGATCGCCTGATCGAGCGTGTGCGCGTGCAGCACATCGACTGGCGTAGTGCGCTAGCTCAGTTTCTCTCGAGTTCGAGTTGCGGGACGAGTCGCTGGCTCCCGCCTGCTCGCCGACACGCGCATCGCGGCCTCTACCTGCCTTCGCGCCATGGCGGCTCGCTGCGCGTCGTGCTGGCCGTGGACACATCGGGCTCGACCGCGCCCTTCCTCGCTTCGTTCGCGGAGGAGCTGCTCGGACTCGTCGGCTCCTTCGAGTCCTACGAGCTTTGGCTGCTCTCCTGCGATGACTCGCTCCGCAGCATCGAGCACTTCGACCCATTCCATCCGCTCACGCTCGAGTCGCTCACCTTCCACGGTGGAGGCAATACTTCGTTCCATCCCCCCTTCGAGTGGCTGGAGCGCGAGGGCATCGATGCGGACGTCTTTGTGTACCTGACCGACGGAGAAGGAAAAGCCCCGAAGGCACCGCCCGTGATTCCGACTCTGTGGGTTCTCACCCCGGGAGGCAACGCACCCGCCACTTGGGGGCAGGTCGCGTGGTTCGAGGCCGACCTCGCGCGGCCGAGCCCTGCGCCGTAGGGTCTGCTCACTTTGGCCTATGGGCAGCGGGCGCGCGGTGTGAAAAATCCCCCACCATGCTGAACCTGAAGGGTGTCGAGTGGCGCAAGGCCGCGGTGTCGGCCGACGAGGTCGTGGCGCATGTGAAGAGCGGCATGAACGTGTTCGTACACGGCGGCTGCGCGACCCCCGTGCCGCTGCTCGACGCGCTCGCGCGTCGGACGGACATCGAAGGGGTGAAGCTCTACCACCTGCACACCGAGGGCAGCTCGGCCTTCGTCGAGCCGCAGGTCGCAGGTCGCTTGCGCTCCGTCTCGCTCTTCGCGGGCGCCATGGTCCGACGTGCGATCGAAGAAGGCCGTGCGGACTACGTTCCGGTCTTCTTGTCGGACATCCCTTCGCTCTTCAGCTCCGGCCGCATCCGCCTCGACGCGGCGCTCGTGCAAGTCTCGCCGCCCAACGCGCACGGCCACTGCACGCTCGGCACTTCGATCGACGTCGCCAAGGCCGCGGTCGACGTCGCGCCGCTGATCCTGTGCGAGATCAACGACCGCATGCCGCGCACGCACGGCAACAGTGTCGTGCAATTTCCGAAAGTCGCGGCCTTCACGAGCACCGCGCGCGCGCTGCATCAGCACGTTCCGCAGCGTGAAACCGACGTCGAGGCGCGGATCGGGGAGATCATCGCGGGACTCGTCGAGGATCGCTCGTGCCTTCAGATGGGAATTGGCGGCATCCCCGATGCGGTGCTCACGCGCCTCAAGGGCAAGCGTGACCTCGGCGTCCACACGGAGATGTTCTCCGATCGCTTCGTCGAGCTCTTTGAGAGCGGAGCCGTCACGAACAAGTACAAGGTCGTGAGCCCCGGTCGCACCGTGACGAGCTTCGTCATCGGCACTCAGAAGGTGTTCGACTTCGTCGACGACAATCCGCTGGTGGAGTTTCATCCCTCCGACCGAACCAACGACACGTCGGTCATCCGCAAGAACGACCGCGTGGTCGCGATCAACTCCGCGCTGCAGGTCGACCTGACCGGCCAAGTCTGCGCCGACTCGCTCGGCCACCGCATCTACTCTGGCATCGGCGGGCAGATGGACTTCGTGCGCGGCGCAGCACTCTCGCGAGGAGGAAAGCCGATCCTCGCTTTCTCCTCGACGGCCGCGGGTGGCACGATCTCGCGCATCACGCACGAGCTGAACGCGGGCGCCGGCGTCGTCACCACGCGTGGCCACGTCCATTGGATCGTGACCGAGTACGGCGCAGTCAACTTGCACGGACTCTCGCTGCGAGAG
>JBIKYW010000336.1:0-4258 GCA_044355055.1 Planctomycetota bacterium
GTAGACCGGCACGAGGCTCGGCAGCTTCGCCGCGCTCTTCGGCAGGAGCGCCTTGATCGCGAGGCGGTGGCGGAACTTGAGGCTCAGGAGCTGCACGTTGACCCACAGGTCCGCGCTGTCCTTCGAGGGATCGGTCGCGGTGAGGTCGACGAGCTGCTCGAAGTGCAGGCGATCGTCGTCGCGGCAAGCCTCGACGAAGCTCGCGAGCAGCGCCGGCTCGACGATCACGAACGGATCGCCCGCGCGGCCCTTGTCCTTCTTGTCCTTGGGGTCGGGCTTGCGCGGCTCATCGGCCTTGACGAGGCCGGGCGCGCGGATCGCCACGAGTCGATCGAGGATGCCTTGGAAGTCCATGTTCGGTCCCGCTCTTCTCAGGCCAGACGCGCGGGCTTGCGGACCACCGACGAGGCGCGGATCTTCTCCTGCAGCTTCATCAGGCCTTCGAGCAGCGCCTCGGGGCGCGGCGGGCAACCGGCGATGTACACGTCGACGGGGATCACGCGGTCGACGCCCTTCACCACCGTGTAGCCGTACTTGTAGTAAGGACCGCCGCCGGTCGCGCAGGCGCCCATGGCGATCACGTACTTCGGGCTCGGCATCTGGTCGTAGAGCTTCTTGACGCGCTCGGCCATTTTGAAGTTGACCGTGCCCGCGACGATCATGAGGTCGGCCTGACGCGGGCTGGCGCGGAACGCACCGGCACCGAAGCGGTCGATGTCGTGGTGCGCGGCGCCGACGGCCATCATCTCGATGGCGCAACAGGCGAGCCCGAAGGTCATCGGCCAGATGCTGGACAGGCGCGCCCAGTTGATCAGCCAGTCGACGCGGGTCGTCAGGACGTTCTCTTCGAACTGATTCTGAAGGCTCAGCATGGTGTGTGTGCGGGGGGTCGGGGCCGCGCTCAGACGGCGTTCGGTTCGGGCTGGGCTGCGGCCTTGGCGGCCTTCTCGCGCGCTTCGAGCTCGCTCTCGATGTCGCGCACCTTCGCCACGCGCCCGAGGCGCGAGTCGGCGAACTTGGGCTGATAGCGGTTGCCCTCGTAGGCGAGCACCCAGTCGAGGTCTCCCTTGGCCCAGACGTACACGAGGCCGAGGAACAAGATCGCGACGAAGAGGAAGCCCTCGACCAGCGCGAAGTAGCCCACGCCCGAGCCCTTGGCGGCCCCGGTGTCGGCCATGGCGTCCTTCAAGACGAGCGCCCACGGGAACAGGAACGCGATCTCGACGGCGAAGACCACGTAGACCAGCGCCACCGTGTAGTAGCGGATGTCGAACTGGACCCAGGCCCCGCCGATGGTCTCCTCGCCACACTCGTAGGTGTCGAGGCCCTCGTCGGTGAGGCGCTTGGGGCGCAGGACCGACGCGATGAGCAGGTTCGCGAAGACGAACACGAGCCCGACCGAGGCGAAGACGAGGACGTTGAGGTAGTCGAAATACATGGCGGCGGAACCCTGACGCCGGCTCCCCTCGGGGAGGGGGTCGGTCAGAGCTGGACCACGTGGGTCTAGAAAGGGCCGGAAGGGTACCAGACCCCCCGCACTTCATTCGACCCCCTCTCGCCTCGGTGCGAGCGGTTTTCGTGGCGCCTCACCGAGCGGCCTGCTCGGTCGGTTTTCCTCACTTTGGGCGCGACCCGAGCCCGCCGCGAGCGACGGAGTGGTCATGGAGCGCACCGAGAGCCCGCCGCACGCCAGTTCGGACCCCGATCCGCCGCACGCGCAACCGCTTCGTCCTCCCAGACCGGACCGCCCGCATCGGCCGGAGCACACCGACCGCGAAGGCGACGCTCCCTCCCCGATGAGGACCAACGCTCGTTCCCCTCGAGACCGGATTCGGCGCGCGGACACCGAGTGCTCGCGGCCCACCCGCTCGTGTACAGGTTCGCGCGAGGACGATGCGTGCCTCGATCCATGCCACGGCGACGACGAGCTCGCCCGCCCGCCGCGCGAGTCCGAGCCCCTCAACCGCGGCGCGTCGGCACTCGGCCCCACTCCTTCCGGCGCGGACGGCATGGACCCAGCCCCCGACGCTCTGCCGATGCGTCGAGTTGCGCTGCACTGCACCCTCGCCGCTGGGATCTCTTCGTTATTTCAAATGGCTACCAAGTTTCATCTGGATGGCGTTCCAGGCGCGTGGAGCCGCTGGCTCTCGACGGCGGCCGACCACCCTCTGCGCTGCACCCTCGCGTTGCTCGCGCTGTCGGTCGCGGCCTATCCCTTACGCAGCAAGGCTCCCTGCCGCCTAGCCGCCGGAGAGGATTGTGCGTAGAATGCCTCTCCGCCCGCGTCCACGCCGTGGAAGAGCCCTTCCTGGCACGCGGGCGCAGCTCGAAGTCATCCATCCGCGGGGTTCCATGGTTCTCGCTCCCTATCACTCGATCCTCTACGGCCCGATCCGCTCCCGGCGGTTTGGGATCAGCTTGGGGATCAACCTGACCCCGACCCCGCGCGCAGGCTGTGGCGCCGACTGCCTGTACTGCAAGACGGGCTACCCCTCCGCGGTTCCGATCGTGAGCCGCGCCCACATCCTGCCGAGCGCGGGCTTGATCGTGACCAACGCCGCGCGCCGGATCATCGAGATCCAGAAGGCCGGCGAGAAAATCGAAGGCGTGACCGTCTCGGGGACCGGCGACCCGACGATGCACCCCAATCTGCTGGAAATTAGCGAGAACTTGCGGGACCTGAAGGCCAAGTGGTTCCCCAAGGCCAAGCTCAACCTGCTGTCGCCCTCCGAAGCCCTGTCCTGCCCCGAGCTGCGAGCGGTCTGCGCCGTCTACGACCGTGCCGTCTTCACCTTCGAATGGGGCACCGCCAAGACCTACGAGACCTTCCGCCCCAAGGCGACCCTCGACTACAAGACGCTCGTCGAGCGCTTCCAGCCTCTGGACCGCTGGAGCGCCGAGGCGACCTTCGTGCAAGGCGCGCTCGACAACTCGAACGACCGCGAGGTGCAGGCCTGGATCAAGAAGATCGAAGAGCTGCGGCCCAAGGACGTCTACGTCCTCACGATGCCCGGCAAGGGCAAGGGCGGGGTCAAGCCCGTCAACGCGGCCAAGCTCGAAGAGATCGCGGCCAAGTTGCTCGAGAAGACAGGCATTCAGAGCCACGTGATCGCGCGCGAAGCCCAGCCGGTCTAGGCCTCACGGGCCGTCGCGCGGCCCCGCGAACCGCTCCGTCCCCGCTCCACCTCGATCCAGCCCCTCGCCTTGGGCCCGCTCGCCGAGCTCCGCGCCGTCGCCAAGACCTACGAGGGCGGCCGCGTGGCCCTCAAGGGTCTCGATCTCGAGGTCCGGCCGGGCGAGGTGCTCGGCTTGCTCGGCCCCAACGGCGCCGGCAAGACGACGGCGGTCAAGATCCTCTGCGGTCTCGTCGCACCGACCTCGGGCGAGGTCCGCGTCGGCGGCGTCGACGTCCAGCGCGACCCGCTCGCGGCGCGTCGACTCCTGACCTTCGTGCCCGACGGCGCGCCGATGTACGCCAATCTCTCGCCGCGCAGCCACCTCCAGCTCGTCGGTCGGCTGCACGGGCTCGACGAAGCGCGCATCGAGTCGGAGACGCGGCGCCTACTCGAGTCGCTCGAGCTCGCCGAGCGCATCGACGACCCGGTCGGCGTGTTCTCGCGTGGCATGCGCCAGAAAACCGCGCTCGCCTGCGCGATCCTGCCGCGCACGCCGCTTTGGGTTCTCGACGAGCCGCTCGAAGGACTCGACGCACCGACCACGGCGGTCGTGAAGGAAGTGCTGCGCGCGTGGGCGCGCGAGGGCGGCTCGGTGCTCTACACGTCGCACCAGCTCGACGTGGTCGAGCGCGTTTGTGACCGCATGGCGATCGTCGCGCAGGGCGAGCTCGTGGCGCTCGGCACGCTCGACGAGCTGCGCGCGCGCTCGGGCCGCGACGGAACACTCGAGGAGGTCTTCCGCGCCGTGACGCGCGCCGAAGATCCGGTGGAGAAGGCGCGGCAGGTCCTCGGGCTCTGAGCCCGCGCCTCAGCGCACGATCGGCGTCGGCTTCAGGTCCTCGTCCACCGCGACGAGCGTGACGCGCCCCTCGGTGACGTGCACCAGCTCGCCGCGCTTGCGCGAGCGCTGCGCCCACACCGAGACGCCCACCGTGAGCGAGGTGCGACCGACGCGCAGCGTCTCGGTGAAGAAGCTCACGAGGTCGCCGACGAATACGGGCTGCTTGAACTCGACTTGGTCGAAGCTCACGGTGACGAGCTTGCCCGGGTGGCGAAGGTGCGCCTCGGTCGCTGCCGCGAGG
>JBIKYW010000338.1:0-4257 GCA_044355055.1 Planctomycetota bacterium
CTGCGTGTTGTGGCTCACGCGCGTCGAGGCCTCGGTGACGACCTTGGACTGCACCGAGGTCTCCTCGGCGTTGGCGCCCATCTGGTTGGACACTGAGGTGAGCTCCTCCGCCGCGCTGGAGAGCGCGTTGGACACGTCGGCGATCTGCGAGATCGACGCGCGCAGCTCGGACAGGAGGCGCGTGAGGCCCTTGCCCATCTGACCGATGGCGTCGTCGCCCGTCACGGTGATCTTCTGCGTGAGGTCGCCCGCAGCAGCGGCGTTGACGCTCTGAAGCATTGCGTCGACCTTGACGCGCAGCTCCTCGGCCTGAGCACGCTCGCGCTCCGAAGCCTCCTTGACCTTGCGCTCGTTGGCGAGCTTCTCCGTGATCACTTCCCACGTGACCATCGCGCCGATGTACTCGCCCTTGCTGCCGAGCATGGCGGACACGTTGAGTTGCAGCGTCTCCGACGCGAGCTGGATCTGCGCCGAGTGCGGCAGGTTGCGCTTGTCACCGAGCAGGCGACGCTGATGGCTCGGGTTCTTGTGGAAGATGTCGATCGACTGGCCGACGAGGTCCTTCGCCTTGATCGGCAGCAGGTGCTCGATCGAGCGCAGCGTCTCGAGCGACTTGGGGTTGGCGTACGTGATGCGGAAGTCGAGGTCCGCGCACATCACGTTGATCGGCATGTTCTCGATCATCGACGTGGTGCGGGCGATGTCGGCTTCCTTGCGGAGCTTGTCCGTGATCACCTCCCACGTGACCATCATGCCCACGAACGCGCCGCTGTCGTCGCGCATCGCGGTGACCAGCAGGTCGAGCGACTCCGTGCCGAGCTGAATCGTCGCGCGGTGCGGCAAGTTCGCCGGGTTGGCGAGCAGCTTGCGCTGGTGCGCGGGGTTCTTGTGGAAGATGTCGATCGACTGGCCGACGATGTCATCCGGCGCGATCGGCAGCAGGTGGCGGATCGAGCGCAGCGTCTCGAGCGACTTCGGGTTGACGTAGGTGATCTTGAAGTCGCGGTCGGCGCACATGATGTTGACCGGCGCGTTCTCGATCATGGCGCGCATGCGCGCGGCGTCCGCGGCGGCGGTTTCCTGGCGGGCCGAGGTGGCAAGGGACGGTGCGGCGTCGATGGGGTTCTGCATGGGAGAAAGGTGCGGAGCGGGTGAGGTGCCGTTCGGCGTCGGACGGATGGATTCCTGGATGGCGCGTCGACGCTGGGCCGCGTGTCGCGGGCCTCGGGTCGGTGCTCAGGACCGTTTCGGGTGGTCCATGTTTCAACCTTGAGACACTTCGAAACATCCGAAACGACTTGGGACGGACGCGGGCTGCGCGAAAGTTCGCACGTGGAGGAGAATCGACCGAGGAATCCGTCCATGAATCGGACCAGGCCCGCTCGTTGCGTCGAGAGGGACCCCAGAGCCGATCTGCTGGTCGTCTCTAGAGATCCTCGAGGCGGTCCGTCAGCGTCTCGATTCCGGCACGTCGCACCATCAGCCGTCCCTCCGCGACCGCCGTGGCGATCCGAGGACGCAGGAGAAACTCCTCCACCCGCCGCTCGCGCTCGTCGACGGCTCCCGCGAGCGCCTGGAACTCCTGCCGCGCCGCCGGGTCCGCCGCCGTCTTCTCCGCGGCGCAGTCGGAGTGGGTCGTCAACACGATCACTTTGACGCCGTTGCGCACAGCGAGCTCCAGCATCTCTTGCTCACGCTCGCTCATCACCGAACCCGCCGTGCGGATCACGTAGTAGTAGTGACGCGTGTCGCCCACCAGCTCGTTGGTGTCGATGCGCGCGTCCATGCAGACGACGAGCGCGACGAGCGGATGCCGCGGTGTGCGAGGAAAGCGCAGGCGCATCGAGGCCGAGAGGCGGTTCTGCTCCTGAAGCTCGCACCACACCTGCTCGGGCGTGATGTCGTGGGTGGCAGCGAAGTCGAAGCTCTCCACGCCATCCTGCAGGCCGTAGCCCATGTCGACGAGGGCGCCCCCCGTGACGAAGCGCGCCTCGCGACCGAGCACGGTGTAGCGAGTCAGCGCGAGTCCGAGGACAGCGAGGACGAGGAGAAGGCCGAGGAAGAGCAGGCGCTTCATAGGAGCACTCCGAGGGGCGCGCGAGTCGACGGCGCGCCCTCGCAATCCATCCCACGGCGAGCAGCGCTCACTGCCAACGCGACAATGTGCGGAGCGGCGTCCGCCGCACTGCGCAGGCTCTCCGGTGCGTAAGCTACGGGTCCGTAACACCGGAAGGACTCCGCGCCCGTCAGCGCGCGCCGAACCGCCGCGGAACGCGGATTGCTGTCCGTGGAGACAGCCACTGCCCTGCACACACCTCCCACGCTCTTCACGCTCCATGTCCCATCAAGGATTTCGTGCGCTTGTCGCCGGCTTCCTCGCCGCCACCCCGTCCTTTGCGTTTCAAGCCGCCGCCCCGGCTCCGACCGCGAAGTCCAGTCCGTGGCGCCTCGGCGAGCAAGTACCGCTTCCCGAGTGGCTCAAGCTCACGGGCACTCAGCGCACGCGCTTCGAGTACCTCGACGGGCAGTTCCGCGCGGACACCGCGTCGAAGACGTACCACGACTCGGACCATCTCTTCGCGCTGCGCACCACGCTGCGCGCGGACGTGAAGCTTGAGAGCTTCATCGCCACGGCGGAAGTCATGGACTCGCGCCAGTACGAGGCGGATGCCGGCTCGGCGCTCGACACGACGACGGTGAACGCAGCGGAGTTCGTGCAGGCCTTCGCGGGCTACACCTACAAGGACCTGATCGGCGAGGGCGACAGCGCTACGGTGCTCGTCGGACGCCACACGATGGACTTGGGCAACCGTCGCCTCGTCGCGCGCAACGACTACCGCAACACGACGAACAACTTCGACGGCGTGAACCTCCTGTGGGAGTCGAAGAGCAAGAGCTCGCTGCGCGCGTTTTACACGCTGCCGGTGCAGCGCCTGCCGTCGGACCTCGACAGCCTCCTCGACAACGAGGTCGAGCTCGACGAGAGCCGCCGCGATGTGCAGTTCTTCGGTCTCTACGGGACACTCGCGGAGACATTCCCCAAGGTGCAGACCGAGCTGTACTGGCTACAACTCGACGAGCAAGACTCGGCGGGTCTCAAGACCGCGGACCGCAATCTCACGACGCTCGGGCTGCGCTCGATCCGCAAGCCCGCTAAGGGCGAGTTCGACTTCGAGATCGAGAGTGCGTGGCAATTCGGCGACTCCCACGCCAGCACGACGTCCCCAACCGAGCTCGACCACGAGGCGCGCTTCCACCATCTCGAAGCGGGCTACACCTTCGATGCGGTGTGGAAGCCGCGGCTCGCGCTTCAATATGACCTCGCCACCGGCGACAAGGACCCGACGGACGGCGAGAACAACCGCTTCGACACGTTGTTCGGTGCACGCCGCTGGGAGTTCGGTCCGACCGGAATCCTCGGCGCGATCGCCCGTGCCAACGTCGTGTCACCCGGCTGGCGCGTGACCGCCAATCCGACCGATGCCGTCGACCTGATGTTCGCGCACCGCCTTGTGCAGCTCGAATCGGACAAGGACACTTGGACCCCCAGCGGGGTGAAGGACGCGAGTGGGGCGTCCGGCGACGACGTCGGTCAATTCGTGGAGTTCCGCCTGCGCTGGAACGTGCTGCCCGGCAACTTCAGCATCGACACGGGCGTCGCGCACCTCTTCGCAGGTGACTTCCTCGACAGCGCCCCCAACGCGACGGGCAACGGCGACACGAACTACGTCTACATCCAGACGCTGCTCTCGTTCTGAGAGCTTCGTCGCGGTCAGGGCCCCGTGGGAACGACCTCGTCGTAGGCGAGACCGAGAACGGCCCGGTAGTCCGCGAGCGCGGTGAAGTACTCGCGCTGCGAGTCGACCTCGCTGGCCTGCGCCGCGGCAGTCTGCTGCTCGCGCAGGTTGACGCGGAAGAGGTCGCTCTGACCTTCGTCGAGTGCGATGCGCTCTGCATCCTCGAGCTGCAGAGCCAGCTCGGCGTTCTGTCGCGCCAGCCCGAGCCGACGGTGCGCCTGCACGAGTGCGGAAGCGGCATCCTGCACCTCGCTGCGGACCACATCCTTCGCGTATGCGCTCTCACGTGCGAGCTTGGCGAGCTTCGCTTCGAGCTCGAGGACCTTGCCGCGCGCGCGGGACAGCTGCACGGGCACGGAGAACTTGAACAGGGCCTGCAGCTCGAACGGACTGCGGTCGTCCTTGATGCCCGACTGGGCTCCGACGTCCTGCGCTGCGAACATTCCGAGCTCGAGCGCAG
>JBIKYW010000337.1:0-4257 GCA_044355055.1 Planctomycetota bacterium
GCGGCAGTCATCGCGCCAACCTCTTGCAGTACACGAGCGGCTTCCTCGACCAGATGGTGACCGCGCTCGCTGCCTGCACCATCGTCTGCTACACGATGTACACGGTGTCCGACGAGACGGTCGGCAAGTTCGGCGGAGCGCGCGAGCTTGTCTACACGGTGCCCTTCGTCGTGTTCGGACTCGCGCGCTATCTGCTGCTCGTGAGCCAGCAGAAGGCGGGCGGCAGCCCGACGCGCGTCTTGTTGGGCGGCGACGCGATCTTCGTCGCCAACGCGCTCCTTTGGGTCGCTGCGACCGGCTGGATCGTCTACGGGTAGCGGCTTACTTCGCGCTCGAAGCCAGCGCTTCGCGTGCGAGGGCCGCACGCAGCGCGATGCGCGCGATCGCGCCGGCGCTCTGCGCGCGGTCCCAATCGGCGATTCGCTTCGGCGCCTGCGCGGCGAGCCAGGCACGTAGCGCGGGTTCCGATGTCGCGGTCTCGCCGGATTCCGTCGCGTAGTCGTCGAGAATGAACAGCACCTGCGCGTTCGAGGCCTCCGCGGGAGCGCAGCGAAGCAGCGCGCAGGTGGTCGCGAAACGCAGATCCCGTGGTGCGTCTTCGGTCGTGAACTTGCGCAGTGCGGCGACCGAGCTCGGGAGCGAGAGGGCGGCGAGGCCGCGTGCCGCCGCGGTGCGCATCTCGAGAGAGTGTTGCGGTTCGAGTCGTGACATGAGCGCGGGCTCGGCCTGCTTCGCACCGATGCCTCCGAGCGCCTCGGCAGCGAAGATGCCGGCCTCGCGGTCGTCGAGGAGCGAGAGCAGTGCGTCGGCGGCGCTCGCTCCGCGCGCACCCATGCGCTCCAGCGCTTGCGCCGCGTGCGTGCGCACGTAGCGATCGGAGTCGGCGAGCGCCTGCTCGAGAAGTTCCGCGGCTGCGCTATTCTCACGCGCGAGCGTGAAGCGTCCGTCGTCGACGCCGCGCAGTTGCCACTCGGCGAAGCCCGCGATCACGCGCCAGATCTCGAGCTGGCGCGCGGGCGAGAGAGCGGGTGAGGCGAGGCGCGGGTCCGCTGCAAACCAGGCGCGCGCAAGCGACTCCGGGTCGTCGAAACCGCGCGTGCGCGCGAGCTCGTACAGCGCGACGTTGGCACTCTCGCGGAGTTCCGAAGTTGCGCCGCTGGTGCGTACCACGAACAGCGCGTCGAGCCCCGAGAGGTTCTCGAACTTGGCGAGCGCGCGCGCGATCCAAATCACCGTCTCGTGGTCCGTCTCGTAGCGCAGATGTCGGATCAGGCGCGGCACGCTCCAGTCTTGCGTGCCCTGACCGAGACGCCACGCGCAGTGGGCGCGGATCCACGCTTCGTCGTTCTTGCGGGTGCGCATCACCTCGATGCGCGCGAGAAGCAACTCTGCGGCGTAGCGCGAGTCCGAGGCGCCGAGTGCTTCGACGGCGACCCTGCGCTCGGCCGCGGGCTTCTCCGGGTCGTCGAGCCAGCGCGCGAGGTGGGGAAGGCTCGCGGGCGCTAGGTCGAAGAGCTCTTGGAGCGCGGCCTGCGCAAGCCCACCCGTCATGCTCGGAATTGACTCGACAAGCCCCGTGACGTGCTCGGGGAGGTCGGCATCACCGCCCGAGGGAGCAGCGACGGGGCCGAGCTCGCGCTCAAGTCGCACAACAGCGTCGCGTGCGACGGTCGTTCGCGGCTCGGGGGGACGTTGTTGCGCGGCCGGGGAGCCGTTCGTCTGCGGTGGCGGCGAGTCCGAGCAGGCGCCGACCCACGCTACGCCGAGAAGAATCGCTGCGAAATGCTTCACGGCGAAACTTGGACCGAGTGCACGAGCTTGGCCTCGCGCTCGGGATTGGGCTTGTCGGGGACCGCGTAGTAGGGCGAGAGCTTGTAGAAGAGCGCGACTTCGACCGAGCCCTTAGCGCTCTCGTCTTCGATGCTCAGCGTGACCTTCTGCCCCGCGGGGAGCTCGGTGTTCGGCTCGCCGACTTCGAAGCGGTAGGGATTGCGGAAGCGATAGAGCTTGCGCCACTCGCCCGCGCGGCCGTCGGCGGCGAGCGGGCGCCAAAACACGTCCGAAGCGCGGCTGCGCTCGTCGGTGGGGTAGTTGTGGCCCGCGCCGATGTTCTCGACCTCGACCACGATGGCGTCGTTCGTTCGCTCGGCGCGGAGCGAAACAGCGCTGCGCACGAGCTCGATGTCGTGACCCCCGTGCATGACGTGGATGCGGCCCTTCGTCGGATCCGAAGGATCGCGATAGGGCATGTGACATGCGATGCAGTCGCGGAACTCAGGGCCGGGTTGCGCATAGCGACTCGCCTTCCACTGATCGACCGTGCCGTGCTGGTTGTGGCAGCCGCCGCAGGCCTCGGGGCGCGTGAGCTCGCGCTGCGCGCTCGGACGGCAGGCGACGGACTCGTTGTCGAGCGTGCCCGCCATGCGTCCGTCTTTCATCTGGTGGCACGAGATGCAGTCGACGCCCTCGGCGCGGCGCGTCGAGCGCGCGAGCGGACGGTTTCCTATTCCCGTCTCGAACACGGGCTGTGGCGCGTGGCAGTCGATGCAGTCGGTGTTCGAGAAGTTTTCGCTCAGCTTGCGGACCTCCTCGTCGTTCCAAGCCTGCGCGTGCCACGATTGCTGCCACTCGGCGCTCACGTCCGCGTGGCACTCGGCGCATTGGGCCGAGCTCTCCCATGCGACGGGCGCGTGGGGCTTCGCTGGTTCGTGGAAGATCGCGACGAGCGCCCATGCTCCCAGGGCGAGCACGAGGACGCCCGCGATGGCGCGTGCGTTCATTCGCTCACCTCGATGCGGCCGGAACGCAGGCGGAGAGTGCGCGTGGCGATCGCGCGCGCCTCCTCGGGGGCGTGCGTTACGTGGATCACGGTTAGTCCGAGGCGGCGCTGCAGCTCGCCGAGCTTGGCGAGCAAGTCGGAGCGCAGCTCGTAGTCGAGCGGGCCGAGCGGCTCGTCGAGGAGCAGCAGCTTCGGACCGATCGCGAGCGCGCGGGCGAGCGCGACGCGCTGCGCCTCGCCGCCGGAGAGCGTCGCGGGCAGGCGCGACTCGAAGCCCTTCAGCTCGACCCACTCGAGCAGCTCGCTCGCCCGACCGGCGCGCTGCGCCTTCGGAACTCCAGCGTGTTCGAGGACGAACTCGAGCTGGCGTGCGGCGCTCATGTGAGGCCAGAGCGCGCTGTTTTGAAACAGAAAGCCGATGCGACGCTGCTCGCTCGGGATCCACACCTTCGCTCCGTCGCTCACGCGCGCGCCGAACAACTCGACGGTGCCGGAGGATGGGATCGCGAGGCCCGCGATCGCGCGCAGGAGCGTGGTCTTGCCCGAGCCCGACGGTCCGACGACGAGGAGGTGCTCACCCGGCTCCACATTGAGCGAGAGCGAGTCGAGCAGCGCGCGCTCTCCTGCGACGACGCGCACGCCATCGAGCCTCACTGCGCTCACGGTAGGAGCTCCAGACGCTTGCGCGCGAAGAGCGACCACAGGAGTCCCGGCAGCACGATCAAGAACACGAGCAAGAGCGCCAGCGCGGCCACGAAGGCGTCGCGTCCGAAGTGGATCTGGTTGAAGATGCGGAACATCGCGGTGTGGTTGGCGGCCGGCACGAGCAGCGTTGCATCGAGCTCGCGCAGCGACAACACGAACACCAACACGAAGGCGCCCGCGAGGGAAGAGCGCAGGGCCGGGGCGACGATGTGGGTGAGCCTGCGGACGGGGCCGACGCCCGCGACGCGCGCCGCCTCTTCCAAGCGTGGGTCCAGCGAAGCGACCGCTCCGCCCGCGACCAGCACGGCGAAGACCATGAAGCGTCCCGTGAGGAGCATCGAGACGAGGAAGTCGCTCTCGTAGACCGCGGCCGTCGCGTCGCGATTCCAAAGCACGATGATCCCGATGCCGAAGAGCACGGCGGGGACCGACAGCGGCAGCAGCACGAGCGGTTCCAAGAGGCGTCCGCGGCGGGCGCGTTCGAGCGCATGGCCGAGTACGAGTCCGAGCGCGACGCAGCCGAGCGCCGTGATCAGGGCGTTCGTCACGCTGTTGCGCACATCGCCGCGGCTGCGCTCGAGCGCGAGCGCGAACGCGGAGGACAGCTCGGTCGTCGACCAGCCTCGCGGACCGCCGCCAGCTTCCCAAAGCAGGCGTCCGATGGGCACGATCGCCGCGAGTGCGAGAAGGGACGTGCAAAAGAGGAACGCAGGCCAGCGCCATGCGCCGAGCGAGATGCGCTCGGGAGTGCGGAAGTCGTGGGAGAGAGAGGC
>JBIKYW010000029.1:0-13660 GCA_044355055.1 Planctomycetota bacterium
CGGCCTTGATCACGCCGTAGCACTGCTGCACGGCGTTGTTCACGAGGCTCTCGCGGAAGGTGACCCAGGTCGAGTTGTTGACGTTCGTGGGCGGTGTCGTGCCGTACTGGGCCTGATAAGCGTTCGCGGTGACCGTCTCGTAGCCGTACTCGCGCCCCGTCGACTTGCGCCCCCAGCGGAAGCGGTCGAGCTGGATGTCGTCGAAGTCGTAGTTCTCGGCGAGTTCCTTCGACATGTCCTTCATCAGCTGGACCACCTGCGGATGGCCGGGCGAGAGAAAGACGAATCCACCGTTTTCCCCGGTGACGGCGCCGCCTGTCGAGTCACGGGCGAGCCAGTCGGGGTGGGCCACGGCGACCGGGTGAGTCGAGCTGCCGAGCGCCAGCCCGTACTCCACCCACGCCCCGACCTGCAGCCCCTCCTCGTGGAAGATCCGGATCAGGTGGTGCGCCCAATCGAAGCTCGGGCTGCCCCAGCTCCCCCCGGCAGCCTTGAAAGCCTTGCTGGGCCAATAGGTCACTCCCCCGCCCGCGTACATGGCCACGTAGACCGTGTTGATGCCCCCCTGCCGCATGTTCTGGGCGAAGCCCCGCAGCCCGGCCTCGGACTGCGTGAGGTAGGCGTATTGGGTCAGCCAGCAGGCGCGCACCTCGCTGGCTTGGGCCGTGCCGGGGGCCGCCAGGGCCGCCGTGGCGAGGAATGCGGGAAAGAACGAGCAGATCCGGTGAAGGAAGGAGCGCATGGATAGGGACTCGGTTTCGGCGGCCTCCGCACTCGATCCTACCCCCGAAATCGGCAGTGCAGGGTAGGATTTGATGCAACCGCCGGGGGTGTCTCGCTTCAAAAGGGTGAGACGGAGCCTCCGACGCGATCGGTTCCGTCCAAATTCCCCCTCTACTTGCCATGCGCACCCTGCACATCACCTTGGCCGCGGCGCTGGTCGCGCCGGCGCTGCTCGCCCAGTCGCCGACGACCACGAAGTTCACGCCGCTCGGCTCTATCAACATCTTCTCGACGTCGGCCGCGGCGAACCCCGAGTTCATCGGCACCAACCCGTCGGCCATCGCCTGGAACGGCTCGCGCCTGTGGGTCGCGGGCTTCTGCAACACGGGCACGGCGCAGCCGTCGGCAATCATCGAGATCCTGAACCCGCTGAGCGGCTCGCCGACCTACGGCACGCGCTTCGCGCAAGCCACGCCGACCGGCCTGCGCGGCTACTCGGGCCTCGACATCCAAGGCAACACACTCGTCGCCGCGCTCGATCTCGGTGCGGCCGTCGCGAACGGGATCAGCGCGTGGGACGTCTCCGTCCCCGGCGGCGCGACGAACATCTGGAACCAGAGCGCTCGCGGCGCGAGCGGCGTCTCCTTCGACCCCGGCTTCTCGGGCGTCGACGACGGCGTCGGCTGGACCTCGTTCAACGTGGCCCGTCGCGCCCTGAATAGCAGCGTCGGCGGCGCGGTGATCTACGACACCACCACGGGCTTCAATTTCCAAGCGACGGGCACGACGGGCACGCTCTGGCGCGACACCGAGTTCGACCCCGACACCGGCGACATCTACCTCCGCAAGGAAAATGACGTCGTGCGTGCGCAGCGCACCGGCGGCAACGCCTGCGCGGCAGGCTCGGTGATCGTGACGCTCCCCGAGAGCGGCGGCGCGGGCTTCACGGCCGGCCAGAACCTCGCCTACATCAACACGCCCTACGGCGACCGCGTGATCTTCAACGATCGCCCCGACGGCTCGAACGTGCAGGACTTCTTCCAGCGCGTGAAGGTCGTGAGCCCGACCGGTCAGGCGCACACCGTCGACTGGGGCTCCTTCACGCCCGTGGGCCTCAGCACGGCTTGGTTCGACTTCTCGTGGGATGCCCCGAGCGGCACGCTCGCGGTCCTCGACTTCGGCAACCGCGCGGTCTACTTCTTCCGCCTCGAGCCGCCGACCGAGAGCTTCCCCTACTGCACGGCGGGTACGAGCACGAGCGGCTGCAGCGCCACCATGGCGTCGGCAGGCTACGCGAGCGCCTCGCAGGCGAGCCCCTTCACCCTCAGCGTCTCGAGCGTCGAGGGCCAGAAGCAAGGCATCATCTTCTACAGCATCGCCGGCGCCGCGGCCGCACCGTGGGGTGGCGGTAGCACGAGCTTCCTGTGCGTGAAGTCCCCGACGCAGCGCACCACCGCCCAGTCCTCGGGCGGCTCGCTCGGCGGCTGCGACGGCAACTTCAGCCTCGACTGGAATGCATGGGTCACGTCCTCGGGCAACGCGTACCCGGTCGGCACCTCGGTCTGGGCGCAGAGCTGGTTCCGCGACCCGCCGGCGCCGAAGACCACGAACCTCTCCGACGGCCTGCAGTTCTTCGTGTCGCCCTGAGCGACCGAGCCTGAGGCTCCTTCCAACCGCGAGGGCGCGCCGCAGCAATGCGACGCGCCCTCGCTCACTTGCGCACGGACTCGTCGAAAGGCCTAGCGCTGCGCTTCCTCGCGGTAGGCGTCGCGGAATGGCACGCCCGCCTTCACCTTGTCGAGCGCGCGCTGCGTCGCGGCGAGCTTGGGGTCCGCGCACGCCGCGGCCAGCGCGGCCGCGTCGAACTCCAGCGCCTCGACGAGGCGCGGCAGCAGCGCGAGCATCGTGGTCGCGGCGTCGTGGGCACGGAAGAGCGGCGGCTTGATGAGCTGAAAGTCGCGGTGATAGCCGCTCGGCAGGTCGCGCAGGAGGTCGAGCAGCGCGGCGCGTTCCGCGACGATCGCGCGAGCGTGCGCGCGCGCCAGCTCGATCGCATCCGGATTGCGCTTGTGCGGCATGAGCGACGAGCCGGTCGTGAACGCGACGGGCAGCTTCACGAAGCCGAACTCGCTCGTGCTGTAAAGCCACAGGTCGGCGGCGAGCTTGCCGATGTCGAGCGCGATCGCTTCGAGCGCGGTCAGGTACGCAAGTTCCGCGCGTCCACGAGCGTGCTGCACGTGCGTGACGGGCTCGACGGGATGCTCGAAGCCGAGCTCGCGCGCCACGAACTCGCGGTCGAGCTGCACGGGCAGGCCGTAGCCCGCGCCGGAGCCGAGCGGGCACTCGCGCGTGAGACGCAGCGCGTGCTCCAGCTCGCCGAGATCGAGCTCGAACGCTCGCGCATGCGCACCGAGCCACTCGCCCGCCG
This sequence comes from Planctomycetota bacterium, assembly GCA_044355055.1. Classification (GTDB taxonomy): domain Bacteria; phylum Planctomycetota; class UBA1135; order UBA1135; genus F1-120-MAGs118. The sequence continues at coordinate 3,152 of JBIKYW010000029.1, forward strand.
TCGAGGGCATCGCGCGGCGCAGGTGGGTGTAGCCCGGCAGCGGCAGCTCCGCGTGACGTCGCGCCGCCTGCGCCATGCTCTCGTGCAAGGCGCGCACGAGCACATTCGTGCGCTCGATCGCATCGCGCAGCCAAAGGCGTACGTCGACCGTGACCTGCTCGTTGCGGCTGCGGGCCGTGTGCAGGCGCTTGCCCGCGTCGCCGACCAGCTCGGTGAGCCGACGCTCGACCGCCGAGTGAACGTCCTCGTCCCCCGCTTCGACAGTCCACTCCCCTGCGCGATGCGAGGCAAGCAAGCGCGCGAGTCCATCACAGATCGTCGCGCAGTCCTCAGCGCTGATCAGTCCGACGCGCGCCAGCCCCTTGGCGTGGGCCTGCGAACCGCGAATGTCGTGCTCGATGAGTCGCCGATCCCAGAGCGGATCGTCGCCCGTAGTGAACGCGAGCATCTGGGCGTCGATCGCGTCGCCGCGATCCCAGACGGGGCGGTGAAAGTCTTGGGGCATGGCTGGGGTTTTTCAGCGTGCGTGGACGGTCGCGAGCGCGGAAAGCGCGCGCGGCGCGAAGCGCGTGTAGAACTCGACTCCGGCCTCGAGCTCAGGGAGAAGCACGAACTCGTCGGGAGTGTGCGAACGCGCCGTGTCGCCGGGGCCGCACTTCACTGCGGGAACGCCTTGGAGCAGCGCCATGTCCGACATGGTCGACGAGCCGATCGCGCGCGTGCGCCCCGCGGTCGCGAGCGCGGCTTGCACGAGCGGATGATCTTCCGGCGTCTCGAACGGCTTGAGACGCGCCGAACGCACGCCGACCTTTGCGTGGGGCATGCGCTGCGTGAGCAGCGAAACGACGTCCCCTGCACTGTGGCGCGGCGACAAGCGCGCGTCGAACACCGCCTCGGCCTTGTCCGGCACGACGTTGTGACGCTCGCCGGACTTGAACACCGTGGTCGCCACGGTGCTCGCGCCGAGAAGCTCGTGCTCGCCGTCGAGCTTCATCCAAGCGCCCGCGCTCACGATGTCCCTTGCGGCCTTCACGAGCGCGTTCTCGTGCTCGACGCGCGCCACGTGCGCGGCATGGCAGGAACGTCCGCCCCACTCCGCAGTCAAGACAGCGAGCCCCGACTGCGCCCGAACGACCTCGAGTCCGGTCGGCTCGCCGGTGACCGCGCCATCCGGAAGCCCAAGCCGCTCGAGCACCTTCGTCATGCCGAGGTTGGTCGTCTCCTCGCACTCATTCAACGCGAGCAGAAGCGTCCCCTGGACTTCACGTCGCTCGGCGCACGAGCGCAGCGCGAGAAGCATCGCAACCACGCTCGCCTTCGCGTCGTTCGAGCCGCGTCCGTAGAGCCGCCCGTCGCGCCACTGCGCAGAGAACGGGTCGACCGTCCAGCCGTTTCCGACCGGAACCGTGTCGAGGTGCGTGTTGAAGAGCAGCCGCGGTCCGCTCCCGAGCTCCACGCGAGCGAGCACGGTGTGCCCGAGCCGCTCGCAGTCGATGCGCCAGCCCCGCAGCAGGTCGACCACGCGATCCGCGATCGCCTGCTCCGTGCCAGAGATGCTCTGGATCGCGACCAGCTCCTCGAGGAGCCGCGCGGACTCGCTCCCGACGCTCAACGCGCGGTCCCCTGCAGCGTCGTGGGCTCCAGCGTCACTTGCTTGAGACCCTGCTCGATCGCCGGCGCCTTCTCAGGCTCGCGCGTCACGAGCGTGCCCGCGCCTTGATTCGTGTAGAGCTCCGCGAGCAGCGCGTTCTCGTCATTGCCCGACACGACGTGCACGCGTCCGACGCCGCCGTAGAGTGCCGCGCGAATCGCCGCAGCCTTCACGCGCATGCCACCCTTGAGTGCGCCCGACTCCTCCATCGCATCGAGATCCGAGATCGAGAGCGCCGAGAGAAGCGACGTCGGATCGCTGGGATTCGAGAGGATGCCCGGTGCGCCGGTGAGCATCACCAGCTTGGCCGCGCCGAGCGCGACGGCGATCGAAGCCGCGGTCAGGTCCGCGTTGACGTTGAGGAAGCCTCCGTTGCCGTCGCCCGCAGGCGGACACACGACAGGGATGAAGCCGTCCTCGATCAGCGCGAGCAACGGCTTGGGATCGACGGACTGCACGTCCCCGACCTCGCCGAAGTCGACGATGCCCTCCGTCGTGCGCGTCGGAGCGCGGCGCTTGGCGACGAGCAGGCCCGAGCTCGCGCCCGAGACGCCGACGCCCGGCGCGCCTTCCGCCGCGAGACACGCGACGACCTCGCCCGAGAGCTCGCCCGCCGTCGCCATGCGCAGCGCGCGCATCGCGGTCGGCGTGGTCACGCGTCGTCCATCGATCATGCGCGGCTCCTCGCCGAGCATGCGCTGGAGCGCGTCGGTCTGCGGTCCCCCGCCGTGCACGACGACGACGCGCGCACCGAGCGCATGAACCACGGCCACTTGCCGCGCAAACTGCCGGATCGCGCTCGTCTTGGCGATCGTGCCGCCACCGGCCTTGATGACGAAGGTCTTGCCACGGTGCAGACGCACGTGCGGCGCTGCCTTGAACAGGTCGGTCATTGCGGGAGCTCCAACGGAACAGGGGACTTCGCGCGAATCTGGCTCTTGCGCTCGACGCTCGCGAACTGGCTTTCGAGCAGCGCGGTCTGGGCATGCAGGCGATTCTCGGCCTGATCGATCACGATCGACCACGGGCCGTCGAGCACCTCGTCGCGCACCACGACGTTGCGGCGCACGGGCAGGCAGTGCATGAAGCGCGCGTGGTCCGTGCGCTGCATCCACTCGGGGCTCACACACCAGTCGCGCAGCCCCGCGCGCTGCGCGGTCTCCGCCTCCGGCTTGCCCCAGCATCCGAGCGACGCCCACGACTTCGCGTAGACGATGCTCGCATCCTTGAGCGCCGCGTCGCGATCGTCGGTCACAGTCACCGTGCCGCCGTTCGCCTTCGCAAGCGCGTGCGCCTGCGCCATGATCGAGTCGTGCAGGTCATAGCCCGCGGGTCGCAGCACGACGACTTCCATGCCGCGCTGCGCGGCCATGCAGACGGTCGAGTTCGGCACCGCGTGCGGCAGGGGCTTGGGATGCCACGCCCACGTCAACACGAACTTCGCCTTGCGCGGCACCTCGTAGAGGTCCATGGTCGCCCAGTCGGCGAGCGCTTGGCAGGGGTGCCACAGCGCGCTCTCCATGTTGACCACGGGAACGCCCGCGTGCTTGCGGAAGCCATTCATCAGCGCGTCGCGCAGGTCGCGCTCCAGCGACTGGATGCCAGCGAACGCGCGAATGGCGAGCACGTCGACGAAGCGACCGAGCACCGGCGCGGCCTCGCGCACGTGTTCGGCATTGCCCGCGTCCATCACCGCGCCGTCTTCGCACTCGATGCCCCACACGCCGTTGCCACCGGCCTGCAGCTGGACGAGGTCGACCCCGAGCTTGCCCGCGGCGCGCTGAAACGACGCTTGCGTGCGCAGGCTCGGGTTGAAGAACAGGATGCCGAGCGCCTTGCCTTCGAAGCGTCGCGCCGACGCACCCGCGCGCAAGTGCAGCGCGCGCGCCGTGAGTTTCTCGATCTCCGCGGTCGAGAGCTCGCTCAGGTCATAGAAGCCCTTCATGCCTTCACCTCCAGCGCCTCGAGCGCATCCGCGAGCCGCTTCGCCTCCGATGGAACGAGCGTCAGCGCCGGCGAGAGGCGCAGCACCTGCGGGTCGTCGCTCGTACCGATCAAGACGCCCTGCTCGAGCAACTGATCGCGCACGGCGGAAGCCTTGAGCTCCGGCTTCACGACGAGGCCGAGCAAGAGTCCCGCCCCGCGGATGCTCGCGATCGGGCCTCGCAGCGCGGCGGTACGCAGCGCAGCAGACGTCGCGCGAACGTTCTCAAGGAAGCCCGGCTGACCGACGCGGTGCGCGACCATCGCCGCCGCGGCGAGCACGAGCGGGCCACCGCCGAAGGTCGAGCCGAAGAGCTTGCCCGGAACGGCCTGCGCCATCTTGGTGCGAATCACCGTGATGCCGATCGGCAGGCCGCCCGCAGCGCCCTTGGCGGTGGTGAACGAGTCGGGAACGACGCCGAAGTACTGCGAAGCCCACGGTGTGCCGAGGCGACCGTTGCCCGTCTGCACCTCGTCGAAGATCAGCACCGCGCCCGTGCGGTCGCACAGCCGGCGCAGCGTATTCAGGAACTCCATGCTCGGCTCGGTGACGCCCGCGAGCGACTGGTACGGCTCGAGGATCACGGCGCCGACCGTCGAGTCGATCGCCTTCGCCGCCATCTCGGGGTCGTTCCACGGCAGCTTCACGACGTCGAACGGCGTCTGCGGGAACGCCGCGAGCTTCGTATCGCTCACCGCGGCCGCGGCCGCCGTGCGTCCGTGGAAGGCACCCTTGAAGAACACGACCTTGCGACGGCGCGTGAACGCGAGCGCGTGCTTGAGCGCGTTCTCGTTCGCCTCCGCGCCGCTGTTCGTCACGAACACGCTCCAGCCGTCCTCGCTCGGCGGCAGGTTGCGCTCGAACGCCGACATGAAGCAGCCGCGCGACTCATGGTCGATCAGGTTCGTCGCGAACGAGAGTCGGCTCCACTGCTCCGCGATCACCTTGCCAAGGCCCGGATCACCCGCGCCCAGCGTGTTCACGCAGTGACCGCCGTAGAGATCGAGGACGCGCCGACCGTCTTTGAGGATCAGCTCGTTGCCCTGCGCACCGACCACTTGGATGGGGAGACGCGCGTACGCGTCGACTTCACGCAGCATCATGTCAGTTCACTCCCAGACCCGCGCGCGGCAGGCCCCAATGCTCGGGAAAGCCCAGCATCACGTTCAGACACTGCAACGCCTGACCGGCGCCGCCCTTGGTCATGTTGTCCAGCGTGCAGAGCACGTTGAGCACGTCGCCGCGCACATGCACGGCGACCTGCGCTCGGTTCGAAGCGCTGATGGAGCGCAGGTCCGGCACCTTGCCGTCGAGCACTTCCACGAACGTCGAGCCCGCGAACAGCTCCGCGTACACGGCGCGCGCCTCGGCGCTCGTCACCTTGCGCGCGAGCGGCAGCGCCGCGGTCAGGTGAATGCCGCGCGCCATCGGACCGGAGTGCGCGACGAAGTGGATCGGCGGAACCGCGCCGAAGGGCTCGACCGCTTGCGCGAGCTCGGCCTCGTGGCGATGTCCGTCGAGCGAGTAGGCCCACATGTTCGCGTGGCGCCACGGATGGTGCGTGCCGGGCTTGGGCTCGACGCCGGAGCCGCTCGAGCCCGTGATGCCGTGCAAGATCCATGGACGCGCGGTGTCGAGCAGCTTCGCGCGCGCCGCGGGCACGCAGGCGAGCTGCAAGGCCGTCGCGAAGCAGCCGGGCGCGGCCACGCGACGCGAGCGTGCGATGGCGTCGCGGTGCAGCTCGACCAAGCCGTACGTGAAGCGCGCGAGCTCCGCCGGCGCGGGATGCGGATGACCGTAGGCTTGCTGATAGCGCGCCGGGGTCGCGATGCGGAAGTCCGCGGCGAGGTCGACGAGGTACAGGTTGTCGGCGAGTGCGCCGAGCTCGCTCGAGAGCTTGGTCCACAGACTCGCCGACTCGCCGTGCGGCAGCGCGAGGAACGCGACGGCCTGCTCGCCGCGCGCGAGGACCTCGGCGATCTGCGCGCGCGCTTCGTCCGCGTTGCAGGTGCGAGCGCGCGTCACGAGGTGCGGATGCGCTTCGACGACGCCCTGCTCGCTGCGCGAAACCGCGCCGCGGAGCTCGAGCCCCGGGTGCAGGTCGAGGAGCCGCAAGAGCTCGCCCGCCAACATGCCCTTGGCGCCAAAAACCCACGTGGGGATCGTGGCGGTGGCCGTAAGGCTCGCGTTCATGCGTTCACCGTCTCGCGACCGAAGCGCACGCCCTTCTTGCGCAGCCCTTTGAGCACCGCCTCCGTCAGGTCGCGGCCCTCGCGCAGCGCGTTGAATGCCGGGACGCCGAGCTTCTCTTGGCAGAAGCGGCGACCGACGGGCGTGTCCGTGACGCGACCGCTGGTGACGTCGACGTCGAGCTTGTAGCGCTCGCGCAAGAGCATCTGCCCGCCCCACGCACCGACCGGGTCCTGCGCGCAGAGCACGACGCTCTCGATCGCGCTGCGGATCGACTCGTCGGAGAGCAGCGACTGCACCCCATAGGTTCCGAGCAGGCCGTCGCCCATCTCGAGCACGATCAGATCGGGCTCCGCGCCCGCGAGGTTTGCGATCAGGCTGTGCGCGGCGGGCACCGAGGTGCTCTCGTCGGTCGTGACCACACCAAAGTCCGTGAAAATCGCGACCGGCTCCGCGCCGCAGTCCTGCATCTGCAGGATGTCGCGGCGCAATGAAACGCCCGTGAGCTTGCCCGCAGCGACGCGCAGGCCCTTGTGGGAGAGCTCGCTGATCAGGATCGATGCCGCCGTCGTCTTGCCGGCGTCCATGCAGGTGCCGACGAGCACGATCATCGGCGGCAGTCCATCCGCACGCGTGGGCATCGGCTGCGTGGGCAGCGCCGCGCGCGCGATGTTCGCCGGAATGCCGACGCGCGTCGCGAGATACGGAAACTCCAGCACGGAACCGAGCACTTCGAGGCGGAACGGCTCGCCCGTGGCCGCCGTAGCCTCCGCGCCGGTTCCAATCACGCCGCCGAGGTTCAAGAGCTGGAGCTCGTCCCCCACCGCGACCTTGGTCGGCACCTTGCCGCTGAAGCCGTACAGCGCGTCACGGTGGCCGAGCGCGCCCGCGATGATGTCACCGGGATGCAGCGCGACCATGCGGCCGTGCACGTCCTCGAGCGTGTTGTAGCTCGTCTTCGCGTTCTTCACGCGACACGCGACGACCGTGCCCGCCTCGGCCGGGATCGTCTCGCCGAGCACGGCGTTGCGATCGAGCCCGAGGCGCAGCGTCACCGACGCGATCTTGTCGAGAGTGCAGCGCTTCACTTCGCGCTCTCCGCGGTGGCCTTCTCGCCCGCGCGACGGAAGAGCCGCGCCGGCTCCGCCAGTGCGCGCGCCAAACCGAGCGCGCCCTGCGGCGTGGCGTTGGAGCCCGCGCGCTCGCCGTACTTGGCGTCGCTGGCGGTCAACATGCTGAAGGGCGACGAAACGCCCTCGACGAGCGCCGAGCCCGGCTGGACGCGCACCTTGACGGTGCCCGTGACGCGCTGCTGCGTCGACGCGAAGAAAGCCTCGAGGTCGCGCTGGAACGGGTCGTGGAACAAGCCCTGATGCAGGCGACGGCCGTAGACGTCGCCCATGTGATCCTTCCAGAAGCGCTGGTCCTCGATGAGAACGAGCTTCTCGAGCTCGCGGTGCGCTTCGATCAGCACCTCCGCGGCGGGCGCCTCGAACGCGATGCGCCCCTTGATGCCGAGCACGGTGTCGCCGAGGTGATAGCCGCGGCCGACGCCGTAGGCGCCCGCCTCCTCGTTGAGACGCTCGATCAGAGTCACCGGGTCCATCGGCAGGCCGCCGAGAGAAACGGGGACCCCATTCTCGAAGCCGACCTGCAACGTCGCGCGACCCGCGCCGTTCTTCGTCCAGTACCACGCATCCTCGGGCAGCGGCTGATCGGAGGTGTGCAGCTCGCCGCCGCCGATCGTCACGCCCCACAGGCCCTGATTGACCGAGTACTTGCCGCCGGCGGGCGGGACGGGGAGCGCGTGCTCCGCGAGCCACTTGCGCTGGTCTTCGCGGCTCGGCGCGAGGTCGCGCACGGGCGCGAGCACCTTCAAGCCGGGCGCGATCGTCGCGAGCGCGGCCTCGAAGCGGACCTGATCGTTGCCCGCCGCCGTGCAGCCGTGCGCACACGCGTCGAAGCTGCCTTCGCGCGACATGCGCGCGAGGATCTCGGCCTGCAGACCGCGCTCGGCGCCGACCGACAGCGGATAGGCGGCACCGCGGCGCACGTTGCCGGCGATCAGCCAGCGCACGACGCGGTTGAAGAGCTCACTGCGCGCGTCGACGAAGCGGTGCTCGACTGCGCCGAGTGCGAGCGCGCGCGCCTCGATGTCCGCGCGCTCCTGCACGCTCCAGCCGCCGCAGTCGACGGCCAGAGTCGTGACCTGGGCCTTCTCGACGCGCGTGAGCCACGCGACCAAGTACGACGTATCGAGTCCACCGGAGTAAGCAAGCAGAACGCGCATCGAGGTTTCCTTCGGAAAAACGGGACGCATCACGCCGCGGAACGGCGCGCGAAACGACGGAAGAGGGAGGACGTGCGAGAAGCGCGCGACATGGGGCGAGCTCTCAGAGCAGTTCCTGCACGCGACGGCGCACGCGCATCGACGCGGCGTGGCTGTCGGAGGCGACCAGCACGGTGTCGTCGCCAGCGATCGTGCCGACGAGCCCGTCGATGCCCTCGGCCTCGAGCGCGCGCGCCACGGCGCTGGCCGCGCCGGGCTCGCAGTGGAGCAGCACGAAGTGCGACACCGGCTGCTCGGAGCGCAGCAAGCTCTTGAGGGCGGCGAGCGGCGTCACGCGCTCCTCTTCGCTCACGCGATAGAACCCCGCCTGCTTGGCGACGTTGAGCGTGCGCAGATCGCGCGAGAGCACGGGCTGCGAGGTCTGGAAGCCCCTGCGCTCGAGGCGCGCGAGGAGCTCCTCTTGGCTCGCGATCTCCTCCTCGCGGAGGAGCTCCCGGATCGCCTCGCGGCGCTGGTCGGGATCGCTCGGGGGTTGGCTGCGCATGCGAAGGTTCATTCGCCGAAGCCGAAACATTATTCGACGAATAATCTCCCGTCAAGGGCCGAATACCCATTCGGCCTATTCGTCGCCGACACGAGTCGATGCCCCCCCAACGGGCCGACGGCGCATCTCGGCCAAGGCCATGGCGGGCCACGGCGAGTCACGAGGCCCCGCCGACCGCCGCGCCTCAGCGCACGAGCGACGGATAGTTCGCGTCGAGCCGCGCGCGCAGGGAGGCGAGCGCCTCGGCCGCCGCGGGCGCGAGCGGCTCAGCGCCGGGGAGCAGCAGGTTGCGGCGCTCGGTCCAGTCCTCGTCCTCCCCTGCCTGCGGCACCGCGAAGAGCTGCTCGACGCGCACGACCTCGCCACCCTCCCCGCGCGAGGTCTCGCGGATCAGCTTGAAGCGGCCGTCGGAGAGCGCCTGATCGTGGAAGCGACCCGCGAAGTCTGCGGGCGGTCGGCCTGCCGCGTCGGGGAAAAAGTTGGGCTGAAAGCGCTCGCTGTAGAGCTCGCCACGGTACGACTTGTGGCTGCCGCGGAGTGCCGGCGCGAGCGAGAGCGACTCGCGCCGATCGCCTCCGACGCCGCAGAGATCCGCGACGGTCGCGAACACATCGACGGGGAGCGCGAGCGCGGAGCTGGTCGAGCCGCGGAGCTCCGCGGGGATGGTCGGCGAGCGCACGATCAGCGGTACCTCGACTCCGCCGGAGAACATCGTGCCCTTGCCGTGGTGGCGCATGTACGGCGGACGGAAGGCGCGCTGGGCCATGCCGTTGTCGCCGACGAGGATCACCGTCGTGTCCTGCTCGTCGAGCGCGCTCACGAGCCGCCCGAGCTGCGAATCGAGCGCGGCCATCATGCAGCGCACCATCGCCGCGTCGCTCGGGTCGGAGTGGTCGCAGGCGGGCGCACGAGGCTCGACGCCCGGCGCGCGCGGTAGATCGAGCGTCACGTGATGGAGCGGCTCGTGCACCGCGTTGTAGGCGACGTACAGAAACCACGGCTCCGGCAGGGCGCGCACGAGCGCGAGCGCGTCGTCCGTCGTGTCGACGGTCGGGTAGCCCGCGACCGTGCGCCCGTCTTCGACTGTCGTGCAGGGCAGCGTCGCATCGCCGCACGGCCTCGCGTCGCCGCCCAGCGCCGTGGCATGGAACTTCTCCCAGCGCCAATAACCGCCGTCCTCCGGCTGCGCCTCGCGATCCTCGCCCAAGTTGAAGAGCGAGCCTGCGTAGTGCTGGAACCAGCGGCCGCGCGGCTCGCCGAGCGGGGCGAGCGGATTGCGCGCGAGCTCGTCCACGCCGGAGAGGTGCCACTTGCCCACTGCAGCGGTCGCATACCCCGCGGGAGACTCGGCGAGACGCGTCGAGAGCAGCTCGAAGCTCGGCGCGAGCCCCGAGGTGCGCTCTTCGTTGCCCGCCATGACGACCTGTCCGACGCCCGAGCGCAGGCCGTGCAGGCCGGTGAGCAGTTGCGCGCGCGTCGGCGTGCACTTCGGGTTGGCCCAGGCGCGCGTGAAGGTCATGCCGCGCGCGGCGAGCAGAGTGTCGATCGCGGGCGTGTCCGCAGCACCCACGGAGGGGCGTCCGAGCGACGCGTAGTGTCGGTCATAGGCGCCGAGGAGCCCGGGGCTCACGTCGTCGAGCACGATCAGCACGACGTTCTGCGGCCGCGGCTCCGCGGGCGAGTGCTCTTCCGGGCTCACAGCGCAGCCGACGAAAAGCAGCGCCGCCGCAAGCAAGCTGGTGCATCGAGAGCCCATGCGCGCTTCCAAGGTAGCCCACAGGGCAACGCTGGGGTAGCGCGCCCCACTACACCTGCGGCGCTGCTCGCTGGAACGAGCGCAGAATCGCGCG